>CAYSOD010000401.1:0-4007 GCA_964432385.1 uncultured Rubrivivax sp. | reverse complement strand
TGCAGCGCATGGCCTCCCACATCCCGGGGGCTCAGTACGCTTGCCTGGAAGGTGCCGGCCACATCGCCAACGTGGAGCAACCCGAGGCTTTCAACCGCGCGGTGCTGCAGTTTCTGTGGCGGCACTGCAATCAGTCGAACGACCACCCAAACCAGCACCCGTAGACACCTCACGAGGAGACACCCGTCCATGCCCGCTGTTGCCCACATTGCCGGCTCTCCGGAGGGCCTCACCGCACAGCAGCGCGAACTGATCGCCCTGGCAGCCACCCTGGGCCGCGAGCGCTTCGCGCCCCGGGCGGCTGCCATCGACCGTGAGGCCGTCTTCCCCTTCGAGAACTACGCCGATCTGCGTTCGGCCGGGTTGCTGGGCATCTGCGTGCCGCAGTCGGCCGGAGGTCTGGGCGCCGACTTCAGCACCTACGTCATGGTGGCCGCCGAGATCGGCCGCCACTGCGGGGCCACCGCGCTGACCTGGAACATGCACGTGTGCTCCACCATGTGGGCCGGCTTCATTGCCGACAAGCTGGACATGACGCCTGAGCAGCGTGCGGATCACGAGCGCATCCGCGTCCTGCACTTCGGGCGGGTGGTGAACGAGGGCAAGGTCTACGCGCAGCCCTTCTCGGAAGGCGGCGCTGCGGCGGCCGGTAAGGTGCCTTTCGGCACGCTGGCCCGCAAAGTGGATGGGGGCTACATCGTCAACGGTCGCAAGATCTTCGCGTCGCTGTCGGGCGCGGCAGACTACTACGGCGTGCTGTGCACCCTGGACCGGCCCGGCGCCACCCAGCGCGACTCGCTGTACCTGGCGGTACCGGCCGATGCTGCAGGGGTGCGCGTGTCGGGTGACTGGGACCCCTTGGGCATGCGGGGCACGGTGTCGCGCAACCTGGATTTCAAGGATGTCTTTGTGCCGGACGACGCGCGGATGATGCCCGAGGGCCTGTACTTCCAGGCGGCCAGCCGTTACCCGCACATGTTTGCCACGCTGTCGCCCACCTACATGGGGCTGGCGCAGGCCGCCTACGACTTCACGGTGCAGTACCTGCGGGGCGAGGTGCCTGGCATGCCGCCCGTCAAGCGCCGCATGTATGCCACCAAGCAGGTGGCGGTGGCGCAGATGCGCATCCAACTCGAACAGACCCGGGCCCTGTTCCTGCAGAACGCCCGCGACGCCCGTATCGACCCCGACCGCGACACCCGCATGCGCCTGTATGCGGCCCACTACAGCATCATGGAAAGCGCCAACGACATCGCGCGTCTGGCCATACGCACCTGCGGCGGGCAGTCCATGCTGAAGTCGCTGCCTTTGGAGCGCATCTACCGCGACTCGCGCTGCGGCTCGCTGATGCTGCCGTGGACGGCCGAGCTGTGCGTGGACCGGCTGGGGCGCGAGTGCCTGTACGAGCCCGGCGAGCGAGACGAGGCGGCCGAGTGACGGAGGCAGCCCTGGGCCCGCGGCCTGGCGAGGGCTCCCTGGACGCGGTCTGGCAGCGGGTCTTGGCCGACGACCCGCAGGCCCCCTGTGTAGCCAGTGCTGGCGTGGCGTGGAATCGCTTGGAATTCGAGCAGGCGGTTCAGGCGCGGGCAGCTCAGTGGGCTGCCGAGGGCGTCACTGAGGGTGGCGTGGTGGCCTGGCTGGGACTGAACTCCCCGTCCATGCTGGCGGCGCTGTTCGCCTGCGCCCGCCTGAGGGCCGTGTTTCTGCCGCTGAATTGGCGGCTCACCGACGAAGAACTGCGGCAGGTGCTGCGTCATGCCCAGGCTCTGCGATTGGCCGGTGGCGCGGAGATGGCAGATCGGGCGGCCACGCTGGCTGAAGGCTTGCAGACTTGGCAAACAGGGGCAGGGCAAGGCGGCGCATCGGGCGATGCGCCACACACCCTGCCTGGCGACCTGCTGCTGGTCTATACCTCGGGCACCACAGGTCAGCCCAAGGGGGCGGTCCACACGCAGGCGCAGGTCCTGGCCAATGCGCGCCTGGCGGCCACGGTGCAGGGCTTCTCTTCGCAAACCCGAGCGCTGGGCCTGTTGCCGATGTTCCACGTGGGTGGGTTGTGCATCCAGGTGCTGCCGGCGCTGCTGGCTGGCGGAGCGGTCATGTTGCACGCCCGCTTCGATCCGGGCTTGTGGCTGCAGGACGTGGCGTTGTGGCGCCCGGACACTTCGCTCTTGGTACCTGCGACCATGCGTGCGGTGTTCGATCACCCCAACTGGCCACAGACGGATCTGACGTCGCTACGTTTCATCAACAGCGGCTCGTCCGTGGTGCCCACGGCGCTGATCCAGCGCTTCCAGGATCGCGGCGTGCCCGTGGCACAGGTGTATGGCGCCACCGAGACGGGGCCTTTCAGCATCGCCACCAGTCCGGCGCAGGCTTTGCAATGCCCAGGTGTGGCGGGATGGCCCGCGCCTGAGGTGGAGGTCCGCTTGTTGGGCCCAGACGGAGCCGCCGTTGAGAAGGGCGAGGTGGGCGAGATCCAGTTGCGCGGCCCCAATGTGATGCGCGGTTATCTGGGGGAGCCAATCAGCAGCGGCTTTCTTGAGGGCTGGTTCTGCACTGGAGATCTGGCACTGCAGCGCCTTGACGGGGCCTACGAGGTGGTGGGCCGCTCCAAGGACATGATCAATTCTGGGGGCGAAAAGGTGTTCCCGGCAGAGATCGAGGCGCTGGTGGAGGCCTTTCCTGGCGTGGCCGAGTGCGCCGTGGTGGGTGTGCCGGACGCGCAGTGGGGCGAAGTGCCTGCACTGGCTCTGGTGCCGCGTTCAGGGCAGACCGTCGACCTGTCCGGACTGCGTGAGCTGTTTGCGCAGCGACTTGCGCGCTACAAGCACCCTCGGCACATCGTCATCCGCCAGGATCTCCCCCGCACGGCGCTGGGCAAGGTACAGAAGCCCGTGCTGGCTCAGCAGATTCAGGACGATTGATCAGTTCAGCACCCGCGCGGAGGGTGTCCCGGGCTCAGCGGCGGCCGCCGCTTGCGGTGCCACCAATCCCCACTCGGAGGCGGCCAGGGCGCTTTCCACCAGTTTCATCAGTCCGTGGGCCAGGTCTTCACCGAAGGCCAGCTCCAGGCTGCGGCCTGCAGCGTCTCGAATGACCAGTACCACCGCTTGCCCCTGGGCCGGCCGCAGGTCGATGGCGGTGGGCAGCACCGGTTCGGGCCCCAGGGGCTGCTTGACGCTCGTTGTGTCGAACTGGGTTTTGAAATCCGCGGACTTCAAGGCCCGTTCCCGCGCCGCCTCGGCCATCATGTCGCGTGCCTCTGGCACGGCCATCGCCGAAGGCGCCGAGCGCGACACGGCCAGCCCAGACACCATGCCGCGAAAGTGCGGCCACAGCCGCATCACCATCCGGCGGGTCAGCCAAATGGGGAACAGCAACTCGTCCCGCGTGCGAATCTGCAACAGCAGGCGGTCGGCCAGCGGGTCGTACTTGACCTGGATCTGATGGATGTCCATGAAAGCATTCTAGAAAGCCCCCTTGGAGCATGCGCGACTTGAAAATCCACTTCGGCCCCTCAAGTCCATGTCCATACGCAGGAGGACACCATGCGACTTGACAAGCTGACCACCGCTTTCCAGCAAGCCCTGGGCGAGGCGCAGAGCCTGGCCGTTTCACGCGACAACCCCTACATCGAGCCGTCGCACCTGCTGCTGGCCATGCTGCAGCAGGCTGATGGCCCCAAGGCTTTGCTGGACCGCGCCGGCGCCAACACCGCGGCCCTCAAGACGGCCATGGAGACCGCGCTCAACGGCCTGCCCAGTGTGCGGGGGGGTGGTCAGGTGCAGGCCGGGCGCGACCTGGTGCAGCTGCTTCAGGCGGCCGACAAGGAGGGTACCAAGCGCGGCGACCAATTCATCGCCAGCGAAATGTTTCTGCTGGCCCTGGCCGACGCCAAGACCGACCTGGGCGGTGTGGTGCGCGGCCACGGCCTGACACGCAAGGCGTTGGAGGCGGCTATCGACGCGGTGCGCGGTGGCCAAAAGGTGGACTCTGCCGAAGCC
>CAYSOD010000400.1:1215-4023 GCA_964432385.1 uncultured Rubrivivax sp. | reverse complement strand
CTAGCCGAGTTTGGTGAGGCTCAAGGAAGTAGGGGTGTGAAGAAGGCCGGCGACTCGGGAAAGTCCCCTCCCCGCGAGCCCCCGGCCTCTGATGAGATCAAGCGGGGTGTTCGCACACCTCTGACTGCAAAACTTCAACGGGAGCTTGACCATGAACATGCGAATGGTGGTGACCTTCAACGCGTGGCTCTCTGCCGCGCATGGCATCGGCTTTGTGCTCGCGCCAGGCTTCTTGCTGAAGTTCTACCAGGTGGCTCCCACTCCCGGGGGTGCATTGATGGGGCAACTCTTCGGCACGGAGTTGCTTTTCATCGCCATCGTTTGCTGGAAGGCGCGAGAACTGGTGAGCCTGCCCGCCTTGCAGGCCATCGCCCTGGCGGGCGTGGTGGCCAATGCCGTGGGGGCGGTGGTCTGCACCATGGCCATCACGGGCGGCGTGATGGGCGCCACAGGGTGGCTTGGCGTGCTCTTCTACGCGGGGCTGGCCCTGGGGTATCTGGTGGTGATGAACCGCAAAGCCTACGGCGCCAGCGAAGCCTGAGTTCTGGGCGGTTGGCCTGGCCCGATGGAGGTCGAGCGTGAAGAGGCGAATGAAGACGAGGGCCTCCCGCCGTCACCACGGCTTATCAGCCCGCTTTGCTAAACGCCGAGCGCGATGACCACGACCACCGATTACCTCATCAAGGGCTGCGGCCTCATGGGGCTGGGTTTTGCCGACACGCTGGTGCGGGAGACCCAGGCCCACATCACCTTGGTGGATGAACGGGCCGCCCCTGGCGGGCATTGGAACGAGGCCTACCCCTTCGTCACCCTGCACCAGCCCGCACCTTTGTACGGCCTGGCCTCCAGCCCGCTGGCCGATGAGGTCATCGACCTGCAAGGCTGCAACGCCGGCCTGATGCGCCTGCCCAGCGGCTGGGAGGTGGCGGTGCACTTTCGCCGGGTGCTGCAGGAGCGTCTGCTGCCCACGGGCCGCGTGCGCTACCTGCCCCTGCACCGTATGGGCGACGATGGAGAGGTGGTTTCGCTCCTCACGGGTCAGCGTGAGCGCATCGTGCCCACGGAGGCAGTGGTGGATACCACCTTGCTGCAGCCGGCAATCCCCCCGCACCATGAGCGAAGCTTCGCGGTGGAAGGCGGCGCCGCGTGCGTGCCGCCCCAGGCCTTGCCCAACACGGCTCCGGGCTTCCGGCACTTCGTGATCATCGGTGGCGGCAAGACGGGCTTGGACTGCGTCTCCTGGCTGCTGGACCAGGGCGCTGCACCCGACAGCGTCTGGTGGGTGGTGCCGCGCGATGCCTGGTGGTCCAACCGTCGCGCGGTGCAGACCTCTGCCACTCACCGCGCCGGCACCCTGTCCATGATGCGCCGCGCGGCCGAGGTCATGGCCGGAGCGGCGTCCGTGCAGGACTTCTGCGAAGGGCTGGAGCGCGACGCTGGCACGCTGCTGCGTCTGTCGGGCGATGTCTGGCCCACGATGTACCACGCGGCCACCGTCACCGAGGCGGAACTGGCCAGGGCGCGCGGCATTGGCCGCATCGTGCGCGAGGGCCATGTGCGGGCCATCGAGCCGGGTGGCTTGAGCCTGCAGGGTGGCACCGTGCGGGTGCCTGATCAAACACTGTTCATCGACTGCACCGCCCGGGCCCTGTCCCGCGGCATGGAGTCGGCCGGGCCGGTCTTCGGTGATCGGCACAGCGGGCCCGACCTCCGGTCTCATGCTCCGGCCTTCATCCGGCTGCAATGCCTACGCTTTCCCATGCTGAGCCTGAGCGCGGCCCTGATCGCGGCCATAGAGGCGCGCGTGGAGGATGTCCAGACGCGCGACGGCATGACGCAGGTGTGCCGCATGGTCGACACGGTGGAGGACTGGATCGACCGCATGATCATCGGCGGCCGCAACCAGCGCGCCTGGATGGCGCACGAGGGCATCCGTGAGTGGTTGTCCACCTGTCGCCTGGACCCCTTCCCCGCCATGATGGCGCAGGTGCCGGCGGATGGGGGGCCAGAGTCTGCCGACCTCCAGCGCTTGAGAGACCTCGGGCCCGCGGTGCAGGAGAACCTGTTGAAGCTGCGGGCCGGCTTTGGGCGGTCGCTCGGTCAGTAGCACAGCACCCGGTCGGCCTCGGCCGCCAGGCGCAAGAGTACGTTGGGCATCGCGAACTCGGCCTTGAGCTCCCCCAGCTCGGCCGCATCGAACCCGCGGCTCTTGGCCGACATGCCAGAGACGTAGAAGCTGGCCCCGCCGGCGCGCAGCGCTTCCAGGTGCGCCTTCAGCGGCCCCGTACCCAAGCCCTGCAGGTTCTCAATGACCGCGGGGCGCAACAAGTTGGCCGCATCGGCCGCGAGAAACATCCGCACCTCGTGCCCCTCATCTTGCGCCGCCTTGGCCACCAGGAAGGCGAGCGCGGCCTTGGAGGGATTCTCAGGGCCGCAGGTGACGTGGATCAGGAATTTCATCGGGTGCCGCCTGTCTTGAGTGATGTGGTTTCTTGAAAGTACGCAGAGGTCTGGCTGACGACGCTGCTGCGAAGCTGAAGGGATGCAAGCCGTACGACGGTAACATCTTCATCGACCTTCCAGGCCTTCTCGGAAGAAGCTGAAGGACTGCGGGCGGACTCACGCCCCGTGTGGAGCCCTTCGCACCTTGAAACCCTCTCCCACAGGACATCCCATGACCCCGACCATCGCCCAGAAGTCCCCCTACGCCGTCGACGTGGAGGCCGGCAAGAGCTACTACTGGTGCGCCTGCGGCCAGAGCAAGAGCCAGCCCTTCTGCGACGGCTCTCACAAAGGCAGCAGCTTCAC
>CAYSOD010000400.1:0-1115 GCA_964432385.1 uncultured Rubrivivax sp. | reverse complement strand
CGGTGCTCCCACTCGCGCGTGGCGGCGAAGTGGTCGACGAAGGTGTCGCCCAGCCAGTCGCGGGCGATGTCGCTGCGCTGGAAGATGCGCGTGGTTTCGATCAGTGAGCGCGGGGCCCGGGGGATGTGGTCTGCTCCCTGGTTGGTGCCGGTGATGGGCGCGGCGGTCAGCTTCAGGCCCTTCTCCACGCCGTGCAGACCGGCGGCAATCACGGCCGCCATGGCGAGGTACGGGTTGACGTCGGCACCCGGGCAGCGGGTCTCCAGCCGCGTGCTCTTGGGGCTGCCCGCGATGACGCGGAAGCTGGCCGTGCGGTTGTCCACGCCCCAGGTGGGTTTGACGGGGGCCCAGAAGCCGTCCACCAGGCGCTTGTAGCTGTTAATCGTCGGCCAGAACATGGGCGCAAAGTCCATCAAGCAAGCCACCTGGCCGGCCAGGTAGCTCTCGAAGAGCTTGCTCATCGAATGCTTGCCTTTGGCGTCGAAGAACAGGTTCTTCTTGCCGTCCGACAGGCTTTGATGGATATGGCCCGAGCATCCGGGCAGGGCTTGCGACCACTTGGCCATGAAGCTGGGCATGACGCCAAAACGCTTGCCGATCTCCTTGGCGCCAGTCTTGAAGAGGATGGCACGGTCTGCCGCCTCCAGCGCGCCAGAGAACGCGATGGCGGCTTCATAGACGCCCGGCCCGGTCTCGGTGTGCAGACCCTCGATGGGCACCCCGAAAGCGGCCATGTCGTCCATCAAGGCGTTGAAGAACCCGCGCTGGTCACCCATGCGCAGCAGCGAGTAGCCAAACATGCCGGGCGTGATGGGCGTGGGGTTGACGCCGCGCTTGTCAGCCCAGGTCTGCGGCGTCTCGGCGAAGTTGAACCACTCGAACTCCATGCCAGCCATGGGCGCGACACCCAGGGCTTCGGCCCGCTTGAGCACGCGCTTGAGCGTCTGCCGCGGGCACACGGCAAAGGGCCCGCCTTCGGCGTTGACGAATTCACCCAGGAAGAAGGGCACGCCGCCATCCCAGGGCACGCGCCGCGCCGTGCCCAGATCCAGCCGCGCTAGCGCATCGGGGAAGCCGTGGTGCCAGCCGGTAACCTGGGTGTTGTCGTAGCAGAC
>CAYSOD010000399.1:0-4024 GCA_964432385.1 uncultured Rubrivivax sp. | reverse complement strand
CAGGCCGCGCGGCAGTTGCAGGCGCTGAAAGCGCCGTGGCGGGTGTGGGCTGACGAGTTGCAGGGGCTGTTCGACCAGGCCGCAGCGCAGAAGAAGCTCGCCAAGGGACGGTTCCGAACAGACGCAACCCGCTGGCTGGGAGAACTGCGCACCTGGGCACACGACGATGAGCTGGCCCCCTTCAGCGACAAGAGTAAGGCCTGGGAGCGCCTGAGCCCTGATGAGCTTTGGGCGCAGTGGACCGACGGTGCACCGCCCAACCACCCAGGCCCCCAGGCGTTGGCCGAGCTTCGAGGCCAGCTGCAAGACCTGCCCACCGCCCGCACCGAGCTTCTGCGCCACGCCGCGGTGTGGTGCGCGCAGCGCATGGCACAGGAGAAGGCACGCCACGCCGTGATGGGCTACCAGGACCTGCTGGTGCGCCTGGATGCCGCGCTGCGCGGGCCCAACGGCCCGGCACTGGCCGCGCGCATTCGCCAGCAGTTCCCGGTGGCACTGATCGACGAGTTCCAGGACACCGACCCGCTGCAGGTGCGCATCTTCGACACCATCTATGGCGTGCGGCGCAACGACCCGGCCACCGCGCTGGTGCTGATCGGCGACCCCAAGCAGTCCATCTACGCCTTCCGCGGCGCGGACATCCACACCTACCTGGCCGCGCGGCGCCACACCCAGGGCCGGCACGCCACCTTGGGCACCAACTTCCGCTCCACCGCGGCCATGGTGCAGGCCGTCAACCGCGTGTTCAGCCAGGCCGAAGGCCAAGGCGCAGGCGCGTTCGGCTACCGCCTGAAGGACGGCCAAGGCGGTGGGGAGAACCTGCTGCCCTTCCACGCGGTGGCAGCGCAAGGGCGCAGCGAGCGCTGGCAGGCGGGCGACGGCGTGGACACCCCCGCCCTGACCTTCTGGTGCGTCGAAGCTGAAGAAGCGCTGGGCTCGGAGCGCCACCGCGACCACATGGCCGAGTTGTGTGCCCGCGAGATGGTGCGCCTGCTGCACGCGGGCCGGCAGCAGCAGGCCGGCTTCATCGGGGCCGACGGCCGCCTGCGCGCGGTGCAGCCGGGCGACATGGCCGTGCTGATCAGCACCGGGCGCGAGGCCCGTGCGGTGCGTGACGCGTTGAGCGCGCGCGGGGTGCGCAGCGTCTATCTGTCAGATCAAGGGTCGGTCTACCGCAGCCCCATGGCCGCTGAACTGCAACGCTGGCTGGCCGCCTGCGCGGCGCCCGAGGATGAGCGCTTGCTGCGCGCAGCCTTGGCCACACAGGCGCTGGGTCTGAGCTGGGCCGAGCTGGACGCGCTGCGCCGCGACGACACGGCCTGGGAGGCGCGCGTGCAGCAGTGCCGCACCTGCCACGAAACCTGGCTGCGCCAGGGCGTGCTGCCCATGCTGCGGCGCTGGATCCACCTGCACGGCATCGCCACGCGACTGCTGGCGCAGGGCCGCGAGCGCGACCTGACCGACCTGCTCCACCTGGCCGAGTTGCTGCAGCAGGCCAGCCCCCGGGTGGACGGCCCCCAGGCGCTGATCCGCCACCTGGCGCAGCTGCGCCAGGACGACAGCGACGCCGTCGAGGGCCGCCGCGTGCGCCTGGAAAGCGACGAGCAACTGGTGAAGGTGGTCACCATCCACAAGTCCAAGGGCCTGGAGTACCCGCTGGTGTTTCTGCCCTTTGCCAGCGCGTGCCGGCCGGCCAAGGCCGATGACGAGCCGCCCTTTGTCTGGCGGGACAGCGAGGCACCGCCCCGGCTGCACCTTCACCTGACCGCCGATGCCCACACGCTGGAGCGGGTGGATGCCGAACGTGTGCGGGAAGACTTGCGCAAGCTCTACGTCGCCTTGACCCGGGCCCGCTTTGCCACCTGGGTGGGTGCGGCGCAGGCCAAGGGCCTGGAGCACAGCGCGCTGGGCCACCTGCTGGGCGGGGCGCAGGTCTTGTCGGGCGAGGGCTTGCGCGGTGCCCTGCAGCGGCTGCGCGGGGCAGAGCCCGGCATCGCCATCACCACTCCTTGCGAGGATGAGGGTCCCCGGTGGCAACCCGACGTCGAAGCCCGCGTCTGGCGCAGCCCGCCCGCGCTGCCCGCGCGCCCGGCCGAAGCCTGGGGCTTCACCAGCTATTCCGCCATGCTGGGCGGCCTGGGCGCCACGCCCGCGGCCGACAGCGCGCAGGCAGAGACCTTCTTGGAAGAGGTGCAGGAAGGCGACCTGGGTTCGTTGAGGGTGGGTAACACCCATGAGGGGGCACCGAATCTGCAGGCCACAGAAGCTGCGGCAACCTCCACCGGCCTGCTCCACGACTTCCCGCGTGGGGCCGGGCCCGGCAGCTTTCTGCACAGCCTGCTGGAATGGGCGGGGCAGGAGGGCTTCGACCGCGCGGCCGAAAGCGCGGCCGAGCTGCACGCGCAGGTACAGCGCCGCTGCCAGCTGGCGGGCTACGGGCGCTGGGCGACACAGCTGCAGCGTTGGCTCCAGCAGTGGCTGGTGACGCCGCTGCACTTTGGTGGCCCTCAGGCAGCACAAGCCCGCCACGCTGAGGCGGCGGCGGGGCTGCATCCGGTTCAAATGGCGCTCGGCTTGTCGCCCTCCGCCGAGGTGCCCGTGCCGCACGTCTCTCCAGCAGCGCCAGGGAGCATGCGCTCGGTGAAAGTGGAGATGGAGTTCTGGTTCCCTGCACCGCAGGTGCCGCTGCGCCGGCTCGACGACGTGGTGCGCCGCCACACCCTGGCGGGCGCGGCAAGGCCGGTGCTTTCGGCGCACACGCTCAACGGCATGCTCAAGGGCTTCATCGACCTGGTGTTTGAGCACGACGGCCGCTACTTTGTGGCCGACCACAAGTCGAACTGGCTCGGGCCCACCGATGCCGACTACACGCCCCAGCGCATGCGCCAGGTGATGCTGGACAAGCGCTACGACCTACAGGCCGTGCTCTACGTCTTTGCCCTGCACCGCCTGCTTCGCTCGCGCCTGCCCGGCTACGACTACGAGCGTCACGTGGGCGGTGCGGTTTACCTCTTTCTGCGCGGCCACGCGTCCACGGGTCAGGGCCTGCACCTGGAGCGGCCGCCGCTGGCCCTGATCGAGGTCCTGGACCAGATGTTCAGCGAGGCCGGTGCAGTGAAAGCCGCGGGGTCAGCAGCATGAACCCAAGCACCCATGACCAGACCCAGCAGATTCAGCAGGGCTTACCACCAGCCGGTGCCATGAAAGGGCGCCCTGTCGCAGCCGAAACGGCGCTCGTGAGGCTTGCCGCCAATGGCGTGCCAGAAGCGCTGCGGCTGTGGGAATCAGCCGGTTGGCTGCGGGCTCTGGACACGGCCTTTGCCGACTTCATCGCCCCAGCCGGAACTGGGCAAGATGCATGGGTCTACCTGGCCGCGGCCCTGCTCAGCCACCAGGTCGGCCGCGGCCAAGTGCGCCTGGACCTGGCGGCCACGCTGGCCGATCCGGCCTGGACCCTGGACCTAACGCCTGAGGGCGGGCGCGGGCACGTCCTAGCGGGTGAAGACAGCCCTGCACCGCCTGCACCCGCAACGCTGCTGTCCGGCATAAGCCTGGCGGCTTGGCGGGCCGCCCTGCAAGCCCACCCTGCGGTGGACTCGGTGCCCGGTCCGGGTGACCACAGGGACGAGAGTGACGGCAATGGCGATAGCGGTGACGAAGACCACCACAGGAGATCCAGTGATGACGCCAAGCCCCTGGTGCTGGCCAACGGCTGCCTCCTGCTGAGGCGGCATTGGCGCTGCGAGCAGACGGTCCAGCAAGCCCTGGCCCAGCGCCTGCAGTCACCCTCACCGCAGGGGCGTACGCCCTTTGGACTTCACGCTGCAGACGATGACGCGCTGCGTCAGGCGCTCGGCGCCCTCTTCCCGGCCGCGCCGTCGGACCAGGGCGCAAAAGACATCAGCGGCCCCGACTGGCAGAAGATCGCCTGCGCGCTAGCGGCCCGCCACGCGTTTGCCATCATCACGGGCGGCCCGGGCACGGGCAAGACCACCACGGTGGTGAAGCTGCTGGCGGTGCTGCA
>CAYSOD010000398.1:0-4051 GCA_964432385.1 uncultured Rubrivivax sp. | reverse complement strand
ACCCCCGACCTGCTGCTTAGAAGGCAGCTGCTCTATCCAGTTGAGCTACGGGCAGAGCGTGGCATTTGTGCCAGGCTGGAGATGGTCGGGGTGAGATGATTCGAACATCCGACCCACTGCTCCCAAAGCAGTTGCGCTACCAGGCTGCGCTACACCCCGACGTATGCGCCGGATTGTAGCCAGCGGAACTCCTTCGGGCCGTGTCAGAACGACAACTGGTTGCGCGCCCTCGCTCAACGTCCTTGGGCCAGCGCAGCCTGGCGGATGGCGGTCAAGGTGGTCCGGCTGGTGATGACGTCGGCTTCGAGCTTGATGTGGATCAGGGTGGGCCTTCCACTGGTGAGCGCGCGTGCGAAGGCAGGCTCGAAGTCCGCGGTGGCCTCCACCCGGTCGGCTTGCCACCCGTAGGCTTTGGCCAGCGCCACGAAGTCGGGGTTGAAGAGGTCGCTGCCGCTCACGCGGCCGGGGTACTCGCGCTCCTGGTGCATGCGGATGGTGCCGTAGGTGCCGTTGTCCACCACGATGCTGATCAGGCGCCCGGCGCCGTAGCCGGTGGCTGTGGCCATCTCCTGGCCGGTCATCAGCAGATCACCGTCGCCGGCCACGTTCACCACGGTTCTGTGCGGTTGCAGCAGCGCTGCGGCCACGGCCGCGGGCAGGCCGTAGCCCATGGCGCCGGAGGTGCAGGCCAGTTGGGAGCGTCCATGGTGCTGCAGGCCAGGGTAGGCCACGTAGCGGTGCAGCCAGCCGCTATAGTTGCCCGCGCCGTTGGTGTAGACCGTGTCTGGCGGCGCCAGGCGTTGCACGGTCTTCATCACCTGGGCCATGTCCATGGGCTCAACCAACGGGGCAGCGTGATTGGCCAGGTAGTCCGCATGGGCCTGGCGAGCTTCTTCCGCCCAAGGGACGAGATTCGGCGCCGCCAGCGCCTCCAGGGCCTTGCCGGCAGCGGCCATGGAGGACTGCAGCATCAGGTCGGCCGCATAGACGCGCCCCAGTTCCTCCGGGCCGGCGTGGACATGCACCAGGCGCTGTGTGGGCTGCGGCGCCTGCAGCAGGGTGTAGCCGCCCGTGGTCATCTCGCCCAGGCGCACGCCAACGGCCAGGACCAGGTCCGCCTCGCGGATGCGCTTGGCCAGCGCCGGGTTGATGCCGATGCCCACGTCACCCGCGTAGAGGGGGTGGCGGTTGTCGAAAGTATCCTGGAAGCGAAAGCCGCATCCCACCGGGAGCTGCCAGTTCTCAGCAAAGCGTTGCAGCGCCTGCACCGACTCGGGCGTCCAACCACCCCCGCCGGCGATCATGAACGGGCGCTGGGCCGCCATGAGCAGCGCCCGCAGGTCCCGCAGGCTGCCCGGGGCCGGCCAGGCATGAGCGGGTTCTGCGCGGGGCAGCACGGGGGCGTCGGTGGGCGTGGTCAGCATGTCCTCGGGCAGGGACAGCACCACCGGCCCAGGCCGCCCTTGCATCGCGGTGTGAAAGGCGCGGGCCACGTACTCGGGCAGGCGGTTGGCATCCTGCACCTCAGCCACCCACTTGGCCAGGCCCAGGGTGCCGGGGCCGAACATCTGGCGGTAGTCCATCTCCTGAAAGGCTTCGCGGTCGCGCTGGTCGCTGGCGACCTGCCCGACGAAGAGGATCATGGGAGTGGAGTCCTGCAGCGCAGTGTGCACCCCGATGCTGGCATTGGTGGCACCCGGCCCACGGGTCACGAAGCAGATGCCGGGCCGCCCGCTCAGCTTGCCCTGGGCCTCGGCCATGAAGGCCGCTCCGCCCTCCTGGCGGCAGGCGATGAAACGGATGCGATCGCGGTGCTCGTGAAAGCCGTCGAGCACGGCGAGGTAGCTTTCGCCAGGCACGCCGAAGCAGGTGTCCACGCCCTGGGCCACCAGAGCTTCCACCAAGGCGTGGCCGGCCATGCGCGAACGGGATTCGCCCCGCAGCGCCGCCGCGCCGCCGGTATGCAGAGGGTCAGGTGCGTTCATGTTCGATCCTGGGTTGACAAATCAGGCTCAGGGAAGGGCACGCTTCAAGCGGCGGCTCACCATCGCAGCGGCCAGCACACCCAGCACCCAGGCCACCGCCGCCCCGGCAAAGACCCCCGCCGGCTTTTGGTGGTCGAGCAGCCAGCCGAACAGGGGTGCAGCCACGGCAAACCCGGCGTCCAGGCCGGAGTAGACCGTGCCGTAGACCCGTCCCGTGGCGCCCGGCGGTGTGGCCCGCCGGATCAGCATGTCACGCGAGGGGCCGGCCAGCCCGGAACCCAGGCCCGCCAGCACACACAAAGCCACCGCCATCGACCCGCTCACCGCGCCCGTGGCGACCACGAGCATCAGCGCCGCCGACAGCGACATGGCCACACCGATGGTCAGTTCCAGCCGGTCCACGCGGGCCGAGAGAAAGCCCCCAAGCACCATGCCCCCAGCCCCCAGCAGCGTGAAGCCCGTGACCACGGTGGCGGACACGGTCAGGGGCAGGCCGTACAAGGCTTGCAGGGCTGGCCCGGAAAAGGTCTGGATCGCCGCCAGCGCCGCGGTCACCACGAAGAAGAAGGCAAAGCACATCCACAGGACCGGCAGCTTAAGGAAGGCCAGTGGGTGGGGCTGTGCTGCATGTGGTTCCGCCAACCCAGCCTCTAGCCCCTGCCCCACCTGCGTTTGCAGGGCCCCAGCGGGCGACGTCCGGTCCGCTTCAGAGGTGGTGACAGCAACGGTCGGACGGTCCTCCAGCGCCTGCCGCTGCAGGAGCACCAGCAGCAGGACGGCGCCAGCCAACAGCGCTGCTGCGAAGTAGGCCACGCGCCAGGAGCCGCCCGCCGACGCCAGACCCACCATGAACACGGGGGCGGCCGCCCACCCCAGGTTGCCGCTGATGCCGTGCGCCGAAAAGGCGTGTCCCAGTCGAGCAGCTGACACGCGCTGGTTCAGGATCGTGAAGTCCGCGGGGTGGAAGGGCGCGTTGCCCAGGCCCAGCAAGACAGCCGCGACCACCAGCCCGGCGTAACCCTGCGCGGTGGCCACCACCAAAGCTGCCGCGACGAAACAGGCCAACGCAGCCTGCAGCACCGGCCGGGCGCCCACGCGGTCCACCAGGAAGCCGGCCACGGCCTGCCCGAAGCCCGACACCACAAAGAACACTGACATCAGCAGGCCGAGCTGCGAGTAGCTCAGCCCGAACTCCTGGATGAAGGCCGGAAACAGCGGCGGCAACAGCAGGTGGAAGAAGTGCGAGGTGGCGTGCGCAACGCCCACCACCCCGATGGTGCGAGCATCTTGCCGCCAGGACACGGCAGCGAGGGGGGGAGCGGCGACGGCGGACGCAAGCGACATGGCGGACAAGGCCGAGGTCACACCGCGGCGCACTCTCATTCTGCGCCATTCGGGTGCCTGATGCCGGTTGGCATCACGCACCTCGCCTCAGCACCCCGACTCAGTGCACCACGCGCTCGAAAGAAAAGTCACCGTCGGCCAGATCCACCGGAATCACGTCCTTGGGACCGAACCGCCCCTGCAGGATGAGCTTGGCCACCGGGTTCTCGATGCGCTGCTGAATGGCACGCTTGAGCGGCCTGGCGCCGAACACCGGGTCAAAGCCCACCTTCGCCAGTTCGGCCAGCGCGGCCGGGGACACCTCCAGCTGCATGTCCATCTTGGCCAGCCGCGCTTCCAGCGCCTTGAGCTGGATCCGCGCAATGGACTCGATGTGGGCCCGATCGAGCGCGTGGAACACCACGGTCTCGTCGATGCGGTTGAGGAACTCCGGGCGGAAATGTTGCTTGACCTCCACCCACACCGCGTCGCGGATGGCCGCGCTGTCCTGTCCTGCCATCTGCATGATCTGGTGGGACCCCAAGTTGCTGGTCATCACGATGACTGTGTTCTTGAAGTCCACGGTCCGCCCCTGCCCGTCCGTCAGGCGCCCGTCGTCCAGCACCTGCAGCAGCACGTTGAAGACGTCCGGGTGGGCCTTCTCCACCTCGTCCAGCAGCAGCACGGAGTACGGTTTACGGCGTACAGCCTCGGTCAGCGTGCCGCCCTCCTCGTAGCCCACG
>CAYSOD010000397.1:0-4056 GCA_964432385.1 uncultured Rubrivivax sp. | reverse complement strand
AACGTCCTGACCTTCAGGGATGCTGGCGATGATCTCGGCCTTGTAATGCTCGCCCAGGCCCTTGAAGTACGCCACCGCCTCGTCGCGCGGCAGCACGCGGCGCTCGACCTTCTCGTCCTTGCGAGCGAGTTCGGCCATGCGCGCCTCGATGGCGGCCAAGTCCTCGGGCGTGAAGGGGCGCTTGTAGGCAAAGTCGTAATAGAAGCCGTGCTCGATGACCGGGCCGATGGTGACCTGCGCCTCCGGGAACAGCTCCTTGACGGCATAGGCGAGCAGGTGGGCGGTGGAGTGGCGGATCATCTCCAGGCCGTCGGCATCACGGTCGGTGACGATGGCCAGGCGCGCGTCCGCCCCGATGCGGTGACTCAGGTCAACAAGCTGGCCGTCGACCTTGCCGCCCAGTGCGGCCTTGGCCAGGCCGGCGCCGATGGAAGCGGCCACCTCGGCCACGGTCAACGGCGCCGGGTACTGGCGCTGTGATTGATCTGGCAGCGTGATGGTAATCATCGTCGGGGGCTCCGGGGCTCAAGCGAAAACCCGGCATTATCGGAGGGCCTGAACCTCAACGCGGGCTGTCCCACCGGCCCAGGCCGCAAATTCGTCGACCAGGCGCTGGCTCTCCGACAATGCCGCACGCCACACCCGCTGCCGCCCGGCCTCATCGTCCGCGAAGGTCTTGAAGTCGCTGCGGTCCGGTAGCTTGCCGCCGGGCAGCGTGGCCACCCACTCGGGGCTGGGGCTCAACAGCACCAGGTTGTCCAGCGCGGGCGTGGCGCGGTGGCGCGACTTCCAGGCCTTGTCCAGCCAGCCTGGCACCACGGTCGGCTGGAAGTGGGGATACAGCACCAGGCCGTCCTCCATGCCCGCATACGGCCAGTGCAGGTGGTAGTCCGTGATGCCGCCGTCCCAGTAAGCGCCAGGCGGGCCGCCGGGGACGTCATGCACCGCCTTGAGCCAGAACGGGATGGAGCAGCTGGCGAGCACGGCGGTCGAGAGATTGCCTGCGTTCAGCACCGCCTGCCGTGTGCGGAAGTCGTTCAGCGCCATAGGCAGCGGGTCACGCGGGTCGCCGAACACCACACGTTCCAGCCAGCCACCCAGTGCTCGGCGGTGCACAGCGTTGGCAAGAAAGGCCCCGGCGTACCCCAGGGGGATGCGCAGGCGCCCTTCTCGGCCCAGCACATGGCGGCCGTGGCTGGTCACCACATGCAGGCGCCGGCGCGGGTGCGACAGGATCTCGCCAGCGCGGCTGCCCAGACGCTCTACGATCTTCTGGCCGAAAGCCCGGCTCACCACCTCCGCCGTGGGCGGGCGCCCGGGCTCGTGGTCGTAGGTCTGGGTGACGTAGTCTTCAGCCAGTTGAGCGAGCGCCGCATCGGCATCGGGCAGGCAGGCGCAGGCCATGCGCCAGGCGCCGATGGAGGCGCCCACGAGGTGTATCACCTGCGGCGCATCTCTCAGCCACTCTGCGAACAGAAACCGGTCCAGCGGGTTGAGCACCAAGCCTTTGGGCCCGCCTGCCGCCCCCGGCAGCAAACGCACATCCTCAGCGCGCAGCCCCCGTTCCCGCAGACGGGCCGCGGCGCGCGGGCCGGCATGCACCTGGAGAGCCTGCACCGCGCAGTGCCCCGATCAGTGCGCGCCTGTGCGCAGGGCCAGGCACAGCCCCACCGCCGGATGCTGCAAACCTCGAAGAGGCCAGCCCAATAGCCTCAACGCGGCTGCTCCAGCCAGCGCTGCACCAGACGCACCCAGTAGCTGGCGCCCACCGGGATGAGCTCGTCGTTGAAGTCGTAGCTGGGGTTGTGCAGCATGCAGGGGCCCTCGCCATGGCCCATCTGCCGGTGCTGGCCGTCCCCGTTGCCGATGAAACCGTAGGCGCCCGGCTTGGCCAGCAGCATGTAGGAGAAGTCTTCCGAGGGCATCACCGGTTCCTGCTCGATGGCAAGCTCTGCCCCCACCACTTCGCGCGCGACTTCAGCGGCAAAGAGTGCCTCGCGGGTGTGGTTGGTGGTGGCCGGCACGCGGCGCGTGAACTCGAAGTCGCACTCGGCGCCGAAGGCGGCGCAGGTGTGGCGGGTCACCTCTTCCATGCGCTGGGCCACCAGGTCCATGACCTCGGCCGTGAAGGTGCGCACCGTACCCTCCATGGTGCAGCTGGCGGGAATGACGTTGATGGCCTCACCCGCCTGCATCAGCGTGACTGACAACACGGCCGTGTCCACCGGCTTCTTGTTGCGGCTGATGATGGTCTGGAAGGCTTGGATGAGTTGCGCGGCCACGACCACCGGATCCACCCCGCGATGGGGCAGTGCCGCGTGGGCCCCCACGCCCCTTACCGTGACCTTGAAGGTGCTGCCTCCAGCCATCACTGGGCCAGGGCTGAAAGCGATGGCGCCAGCGGGCAGGCCCGGCCAGTTGTGCATGCCGAAGACCGCCTCCATGGGATAGCGCTCGAACAGACCCTCCGCCACCATCGTGTGCGCGCCACCCCGGCCCTCTTCCGCGGGCTGGAAGATCAGCACCACGGTGCCGTCGAAGTCGCGCGTGGCGGCCAGGTGGCGCGCGGCCGCCAGCAGCATGGTGGTGTGCCCGTCGTGCCCGCAAGCGTGCATGGTGCCGGGGTGACGACTGGCGTGCTCGAAGGTGTTGTGCTCCTGCATGGGCAGGGCGTCCATGTCGGCCCGCAGGCCGATGGCGCGGCCACAGGCACCACCGTCGCGCCCATGAACGAGGCCGATCACGCCCGTCTTGGCCATGCCGCGATGCACCTCGACCCCCCAGGCCTGCAGTTGCTCTGCCACCAGGTCGGAGGTCAGTTTTTCTTCGAACCCGAGCTCCGGGTGGGCATGGATGCGCCGGCGCAGCGTCGCCATGGCTGCAGCGTTCAAGGTGATGTCATCGATGAGCTTCATGGGGGTCCTTTCTAGACATTTCCACGGTGCAACAGATCAAAGAGGCCCCTGTCCACCGGTCGGGCCGTTTGTCGCGTCCAGACACATTCAGGCGTGGGCCCGCGCCAGCGCCTGCTCGAGGTCGGCGATCAGATCGCCACAGTCCTCGATGCCCACCGACAAGCGCAGCAGGTCGGGCGGCGCCGGGGTGCCCGCACCTTCGACGCTGGCGCGGTGCTCGATCAGGCTCTCGGTGCCGCCCAGCGAGGTGGCGCGCTTCCACAGTTCCACATGCGCCGCCGTGGCGATGGCAGCAGCTTCTCCCCCCTGCGCACTGGCCTTGACGCGCAGGGACATCATGCCGCCGAAGCCGCCTTGCATCTGCCGCGCCGCGATGGCGTGGCCGTGCGCGCCGGGCAAGCCCGGATAGAGCACCGCTTCCACCAGCGGGTGACCGTTGAAGTGCTCGGCGATGCGCTGGGCCGACTGCGAGGCGGCGCGCACGCGCAGGTAGAGGGTGCGCATGCCGCGCAGCAGCAGCCAGGCTTCGAACGAGCCCAGCGTGCCGCCGATTTGCGCTCGCACGGTCTTGACGCGCCGCCAGAACTCGCTGTCCTCGCGTGTGACCAACGCGCCGGCCACCAGATCGGAGTGACCGTTGAGGTACTTGGTGCCGGCGTGCATGACGATGTCCGCGCCCAGCGTGAGCGGGCGCGTGAGCACGGGCGAGGACACGGTCGAGTCCACCGCCACCAGGGCCCCGGCGGCATGCGCGATCTCGGCCGTGGCCGCGATGTCGGTGACGGTCCACAACGGGTTGGCCGGGGTCTCGATCCACACCAGTTTGGTCACACCCGGGCGCACGGCGGCCTGCACGGCGGCCGGGTCGGTCATGTCGATCAGCTCGACGTTCAAGCCCCAGCGGGTGGCGAAGTTCATCAGCCAGTTGCGCAGTGACCAGTACATGACCCGCGGCGCGATCACGTGGTCGCCCGGCGCCAGGGCCTGGAACACCGCGGTCGCTGCGGCCATGCCGCTGGCGAACAGCATCGCGGCGCGGCCCTGCTCGAGTCGCGCGAGCACCGCTTCGGGCTGATCGAACGAGGGGTTGTCGGCGCGGGCGTAGACGCGGCCGCTGCGGTACTGGTTGTCGGGGTCGCGC
>CAYSOD010000396.1:0-4057 GCA_964432385.1 uncultured Rubrivivax sp. | reverse complement strand
CTAGAGGCCTTCGCGCAGGCCTGGTGCCGGCACGACATCGAGGCCCTGATGTCCCACATGGCCGAGGACTGCGTGTTTCACAGCAGCGCGGGGCCGGATGCCAGCGGCACCCGCTGGATCGGCCGCGACGCAGTGCGCACGGGCTTCATGAAGGCCTGGGCCGATGTCCCCGATGCGCAGTGGACCCGGGCCCGCCACGTGGTGGCGGGCCGCCGCGGCATCTCGGAATGGACCTTTGTGGGCACGCGTGCCAGCGATGGTCAGCGCGTGGAGGTGGACGGCTGTGACCTGTTCACCTTCCAGGGCGACAAGATCCGCGTCAAGGACTCTTGGCGCAAGGTGCGCGCCTAGGTGGTGCGCTTACGGGCGCATAGTGGCCGTCCCCACCTTGGGTGCGTCGGCCGTGCCGAAGTAGCTGTTCTTCAACGAACGCTGGTTCTCGTAGATCGAGCCTTGGTGCGGTGACGCGGGCAAGGGCAGCCGCACCGGCACGGTGGTGCAGCGGGGCACCTGTGGGTCGTCTTCTCCGCACAGCAGGAGGGACTGCCACTCCTCGAAGCCGACTTGGTTCTTGGCCATCAGCGGCCAGGCGTCGGCAGCGCGGTACTCCAGCAGCAGCAGGCGGCGCGGGTGGGCCGAGGTGTTGACAGCCGAGCCGTGCACCGTGCGCGCGTGGTGGATGGAGATGCTGCCGGCACGGCCGAGGCAAGGTACGGCGCTGGAGTAGTCGACCTCGGCCTTGGTCGGGTCCATCGCGCCACAGAAGAAGCCCTCCGGACTGTGATGGTCGAACACCGGCCCGCGGTGGCTGCCCGGGATGCACAGCAACGGGCCGTTCTCCAGCCGCATGTCGTCCATCATCACGCCCACGGCGGCCAGGTCGTCGTTGGTGTGGGGGTAAAAGGCCCAGTCCTGGTGCCATTCCACGGCGGCGCCATAGCCCGGGGCCTTGAGGTTGAGCTTGGAGATGTCGAAGCGCACGGTGGGGTGCATCAGGGCGCGCAGGGCGGCCAGGATGCGCGGGTGACGCATGGTGGCGTCGTAGGCCGGGTGCACCTTGTGTGGCAACTTGATGCGCCGCACGCGCGGCTCCGCGGCGCTGTGGGTGGGCTCCAGGTCGTAGATGGCGTTGTGCTCACGCACGTGACGAGAGGCCTCGACCAGCTCGTCCGTCACCCGCCTCAGCGTCTCGACCTCGGCCGAATTCAGCACGTTGTCGATCACCACGAAGCCGTCGCGCCGGTAGGCTTCGATCTGCTCTGGGGTCACCACCGGATCGTCCAGGAATGCGTCGCGCTGGCCCATGATGCAGTTGTCCTGTAGGAGTTTTGAGAGTGGCATCATCGGGCAGTGGCCCGGACTTGAAAAGCCTGGCCCGCTTCTGAGCCCATAAGGCACCGCCCATGAAGAGACCGGATCCCGGCCCTGCTGAACCGCGCTCGGGCGACAGCGCCTGGACGCGGCGGCTGCGCTTTCGCCACCTGGAGGTGCTGCTGGCCATCGCCCGCCACGGCAGCCTCACGGCCACTGGCGAGGCACTCGGCATCACGCAGCCGGCGGTCTCGCAGTGGCTGGCCGACATCGAGGCTGCTGCCGGCGCTCCGCTGTTCCAGCGGGGCCAGCGGCTCAAGCCCACAGCCTTCGCGGCCCCGCTGCTGGCCCATGCGGAGCGCGTGCTCAACGATGCACGGCGCACCCTGGAAGAATTGCAGGCCATTCAGGCTGGTGGCTCGGGGCGGGTGCGCATCGGCACCATGCAGGTGGGCGCGGCCGCCCTGGTGCCGGCAGTGGTGCAGCGACTGCGGCGTGAGTCGCCGGGCATCGGCGTCTCGCTGGTGGAAGACGTCACTGCCGGGCTCTGGAGCCGCTTTGAGCGCAACGAACTCGACCTGCTGGTGACCCGGCTGGATGCCCTGGCCTTGGCTTCCGGCATGCCCTGCCGTGCCCTGTTTGCCGACCGGCACCGGGTGGTCTGCGGTCCGCGGCACCCGCTGGCCCGACGTCGCCGCTTGGCTTGGGCAGATGTGGCGAGGTATCACTGGCTGATGCCCACCGAGGGCACGCCGTTGCACCGGGCGGTGGAGAGCTGCTTCGTCAACGCCGGCTTGCCCCTGCCAACCACTTTGGTCACCTCGGTGTCATCGCTTACCAACGTCGTGTTGCTGGAGCAGACCGAGGCGCTGGGCCTGATGTCCAGCGCGGTGGCCGAGCGCCTGCAGCATCAGGGCCTGGTGGTGGCCTTGCCCCTGGCGCTGTCTCCCGACGTGGGTGATGTGGGCCTGGTGTGGCGCGAAGCCGAGCCTGGCCCGGCACTGGCCGCGGTGATCAGGGCCTTCGAATGGGAGAACCAGACAGCCGCTGGCGCGCCTGACCGTGGTTCGGCGGTGGCTTGGCCGAAGTCATGAGCCCGAGCGGCATGAGGCAGCCGGGCGAGCTTTTGATTGGCTGTGTAGCCCATGGCGTGACACACAGCACCGCTTCGGTCCCTGACCTGGCTACGCGATTTGGAATGGTGCGCGATGTCGGCGTCTTCGACTATGTTGACCGCCTGCCACCAGACGACGAACTTGAGCAGACTCTGCAGGCCGTTCAGCGAACAGGCCTGCCGGTGCCGGCCGGCAGCGGCGTCTACACACTCGGTCGGGACGACGCGCTCTACGAGCACAACCTTCGCAAGGCCCGGCAGATGGGTTCGGTCGTGCACAACGTGCAGCTACGTCAAACCCATGCAGACGGGCACGCTTTGAGCGACGAAGAAGTGGCGAGCTGCTGGCTGCACCTGCTAGAGCTGGGCCATCGCTATGGTGTGACGCCCTGTTTCGAGGTGCATGTGGGGATGTGGTCGGAGCACTTTGGCCGCGTGGCCCGTGTGGCCGAGCGCGTGAAGGCCGCCGACGCACCTTGGCATCTCACATTGGATGCGAGCCACGTCATTTTCAAGATCGACAACCCGATTGAACAGGCGGTGCAGGGCTTGCGCGGTGAGATCGAACCGGGGACGTGGTGCTGGAGCCCGGACGTCCCTTCAACGTGATGCAGGCCTGGATCGATGCCGGGTGGGTCCTGCACGCTCATGCCCGTGCCGCTGTGCCGGCGAACCCGGTGAACCAGTGGGCTCGCCACCCGGACGGCAGCGTTGGCCGCGGAATCCAGTACCCGTTCTTTCGTCCAGGCCCAGGCGAGTACGTGACCGACGACTGGCGTGAGTCCCGCTTGGAACCTTGGAAAGCCGCGATGCGAGCGCTGTTGGACCATCACGCTGGGCATGGTCAGGGCCGTACGTTGCGCATCTCCACCGAGTACATCCCCGGCATTGACTACGGCGCCGGTCACCGGTACTCGCTGTTCGAACACAACGTCGCCTGTGCGCACTGGCTGCGCGACGAGTGGGCGCGGGCGCTTGGTCGCCAGATGGACATGTGATCACTACAGCGCAGGCGCTCACTGCAGCGCGAGCTCTTGGTCTCCCGGTTCGGCCACGCAATCGTCATTCAGCGGCGTCCATCTCGGCGCACCACGATGCGGCTGCCGGTATGGCACACCTCGACGCGTTGGGCGGCGGGCTCGCGCTGTCAGATGAAGGCCTCCAGCGATGCGGGCATGCTGACCTCGAAGATTTGATCCTGCAGGGCGCTTTCCGGGCGGTCGTCCAACTGCACCCAGGGGATGAAAGGCGCTGTAAAGACCAGCGCCCGCGGACGCAGCGTCATGGGGCTGGGGCGGTAGGCAGCCTCACGCAGCCACTGCTGGGCCTGCGCGCGGAAGGCCTCTGGCGCGTTGCCCTGCCCTTGGCTGCGTGGACTGGGAGTGCCCCAGGCTGCAGCCATCAGTTCGGCCACCCATTGGCTGCAGTTCTGGTAGCGCGTCGAGTAGGCGTAGGCGTAGGCGTAGGCGTAGGCGTAGGCGTAGGCGTAGGCGTAGGCGAGCAGAGGATAGGAAATTCAAACGCCCTCTTCAATCCGACAGGCCCCGGGGTAAACCCGACAACGCCGCTTGATCTTTGGCGCTGATCCTTGCATTGATCTTTTCCGCAACTTCTGAGTAGACTTTCCTTGGG
>CAYSOD010000395.1:0-4068 GCA_964432385.1 uncultured Rubrivivax sp. | reverse complement strand
GGCGGCATGATCCATGACGTGGGCTCGCTGATCGAATACCTCAGCAGCGTCGTGAGCTTGAGCCCGGGCGGTGTCATCCTCACCGGCACCCCCAAGGGATCGGTGGACGTACAGCCTGGGGACGAGGTGGTGTGCGAGGTGGAGGGCGTGGGCCGCCTGGTGAACACGCTGGTGGCCGACTGGCGCTGAGCGACGGCTGCGCCGCGAGGCCGCGGGCTTTCGGCGCAATGTCCGGCATGACATCTGGCAAGACGTCTTGGACCTGGCGGCTATCATGCCCTTGCTGGATTTGTGCAGCGCATCAGCCGGCGCGCTGACATCACAACCGGCCGCCGCAGATCCTGCGGCGACACCCCGGCCGAGGCGCAACGCATGCAGAAGCTTCACCGCTGGACCGGGGACGAACCCACCCATCCGCCCACGCCGCCCCTGCTGTACCACGTGGCGTACTGCAGCCGCGCTTCACGCGAGGTGGACCAAGCGGCGCTGCAGCGCATCGTCGCCACCGCCCAGCGCTACAACCCCGCCCACGGCATCACCGGGATGCTCGTGTTCGGCAGCGGCATCTTCTTCCAATGGCTGGAGGGGCCCCACGAGCACGTGGTGGCATTGATGCAGCGCTTGCGAGACGACCCACGGCACGACACGATGGTGGAGCTCAACCAGGAGGAGGAAGTGCGAGAGCGGCTCTTCCCCCGGTGGGACATGGAGCTGGTGACCAGCGACCACATCCGCGAGGTGCTGACCGACGCCCTGGAAAACGCCAGCGACGAGCGCAACGTGCGGGCGCTGCGCCACCTGCTGAGCTGCCTGGAGGCTGGGCCTTTGTCCGGGATTCAGGGCGGGTGATGGGCACACACGGCGGGCACACACCACAGCGCTCGCACGCGCTATAAAGCGGACATCTGACAGGCCGGCGATGCTGCGCGGGCCCTGGCAGCCCGCTTCCACACCGCCACCGCCATGGTTGATTCCGCCGCCTCAACGTTCTCCAGCCCCCTCACCTGGGACGGCGAGAGCACGCACCGTATCCCCTTCGGCGCCTACACCAGCGACGAGATCCACCGCAAGGAGCTGGAGCGCTTCTTCTACCGCGGCCACTGGTGCTACGTGGGCCTGGAGGCCGAGGTGCCCAAGCCCGGCGACTTCAAGCGCACGGTGGTGGGCGAGCGCTCGGTGATCCTGGTGCGCGACAACGACGGCGCGTTGAACGTCTTCGAGAACATCTGCGCTCACCGCGGCATGCGCTTCTGCCGCGAAAGGCACGGCCACCGCAGTGCCTTTGTCTGCCCTTACCACCAGTGGAGCTACAACCTGAAGGGCGAGTTGCGCGGGGTGCCGCTGCGGCGGGGCGTCAAGCAGGACGGCGAGGTCCACGGCGGCATGCCAGAGGACTTCGACACCGCCGAGCACGGCCTCACGCGGCTGAAGGTGGCCACGCGCGGCGGCGTGGTGTTTGCCTCGTTCGACCACACCGTGGAGTCCTTCGAGGACTACCTCGGCCCGGAGATCCTCGGCTGGTTTGACCGCCTGTTCAACGGCCGACAGCTGAAGATCCTGGGCTACAACCGGCAGCGCATCCCGGGCAACTGGAAGCTGATGCAGGAGAACATCAAGGACCCGTACCACCCAGGCCTGCTGCACACCTGGTTCGTCACCTTCGGCCTGTGGCGCGCCGACAACAAAAGCCGGCTGCGCATGGACCGCCACCACCGCCACGCCGCCATGATCAGCACCCGCGGCAGCGCCGGCCAGGCCGGGCAGGTGACCCAGGTCTCGAGCGTCAAGGCCGCCATGACGCTGCACGACCCGAGCTTCATCGACATCGTGCCCGAGGCATGGTGGGGTGGGCCCACAGCGGTGATGACCACCATCTTCCCCAGCGTCATCCTGCAGCAGCAGGTCAACAGCGTGTCCACGCGCCACATCCAACCCAACGGCCGCGGCAGCTTCGACTTCGTGTGGACACACTTCGGCTTCGAGAACGACGACGAGGCGATGACGCAGCGCCGGCTCACCCAGGCCAACCTCTTCGGCCCCGCGGGTTTTGTCTCAGCCGACGACGGAGAGGTCATCGAGTTCAGCCAGCAGGCCTTCGAGAGCAAGCCGTCGCATCACGCGCTGGCCGAGCTGGGCGGCCGGGGCGTGGAGGACACCGAGCACATGGTCACCGAGACGCTGATCCGCGGCATGTACCGCTACTGGCGCCAGGTGATGGAGGCCGAGCCGGCAGGTGCAATGGACGGTGAACGAGCGGGTCAACCGGCGAGTGAAGCGCCTGGTCACCCACCCGAGAACGGCCCCTCTGCATCAGCATGAACACGTCACGCCTGAGCTTCGAAGACTGGGTGGCGCTGAACCAGCTGTACACCGACTACGCCCACACGGTGGACGCCGGCCAGTGGGACCGGTGGACCGAGTTCTTCACCGACGACTGCGTCTACCGCGTGCAGCCGCGCGAGAACCATGAGCGCGGCTTCCCGCTGGCCACGCTCTCGCTCACCAGCAAGGGCATGCTCAAGGACCGCGCCTACGGCATCCAGGAAACGCTGTTCCACGACCCCTACTACCAGCGCCACGTGGTGGGTGTGCCCCTGGTACACGAGGTGAGCGAGGAGCGCATCCGCTGCGAGGCCAACTACGCGGTGTTCCGCACCAAGCTGTCGGAGCCCAGCACGGTGTTCAACGTGGGCCGCTACCTGGACGTGGTGGTGCGCACACCGCAAGGGCTGAAGTTCGCCTCACGCGAGTGCATCTACGACAGCGAGCTGATTCCCAACTCGCTGATCTACCCGATCTGAGCGCGCCCGGCCTGCGCGCACCTTGCCGAAGAGCCCCGCCACGCCATGTGCAACCGCTACGTCGCGCCCGCTCAGGGTGACATCGAGCGCCACTGGCAACTCGGCGCCCGCCAGCCGGTGGGCCGCTGGGCGCCCGGGGTGTACCCGCGTGCACCAGGCCCCTTCATCCGCGCAGCCAAAGGCTCCGCGGGCAAGCCGGGCCCGCGCGAGTTGGTGGTGGGCCAGTGGGCCCTGATTCCCCACTTCGCCAAGACCCCAAAGCTGAACTACCAGACCAACAACGCCCGCTCGGAGGAACTCGCCCAGAAGGCCAGCTACCGCGGGCCCTGGCAACGCGGCCAGCGTTGCGTGATCCCGGCCTGGGTGTTTGACGAGCCCTGCTGGGAGACCGGGCGCAACGTGTGGTGGAGCTTTCGGCGCGCCGACGGCCAGCCCTGGGGCCTGGCCGGGCTGTGGAACACCTGGACGGACCCGGCCACGGGCGAGGTGGTGGAGAGCTACACCATGCTCACGCTGAACGCCGACGACCACCCGCTGATGCGGCGCATGCACAAGCCCGACCCCAAGCTCGGCCCCGACCAGCAGGACAAGCGCTCGGTCATCCCCATCGAGCTGGAGGATGTGGACACCTGGCTGTTCGGCCATCAAGACGACGCCTCACGACTGCTGAAGCTGGCGCCCGTGGAGGTGTTCGACGCCGCACCGGCCCCTGCGCAGGACAGTCCGCCCAAGGAGACGGGCGGCGCGCAGGCCACCCTTCTGTAGCGACAGCGAGCGACCGACGCCACACAATGGTTCACGGGCAGAGCATGGGTGCGGTGCGACTCCTTCCGTGCACGTTGCCGAGCCCGCCTCGCCTGGTGAGCACCACGAACCCCAGCAATGCCATCAACGACTGGATGCCATGACCGAACAGGCCCACCCCTTTCGCCACCGCCTGGACCACACACCCCCGCACAAGCGGCCGCCGCTGAGGCTGCCCGGGGGCGCACGGCTGGCCGTGTGGACCATCGTCAACGTGGAGCACTGGAGCCCCGCCGGCGCCATGCCGCGCACCGTGCTGCCACCCCCCATGGGCCAGCCCCTGCTGCCCGATCTGCCCAATTGGGCCTGGCACGAGTACGGCATGCGCGCTGGGTTCTGGCGCTTTCTGGAGGTGCTGCAGGCACGCTCGATCACGCCCACGTTTGCGGTCAACGGCTCGGCCTGCGAGTTGTACCGAGAAGCCTGCGAGGCCGCACGCGACGCGGGCTGGGAGTTCATGGGC
>CAYSOD010000394.1:0-4106 GCA_964432385.1 uncultured Rubrivivax sp. | reverse complement strand
CGAGGCCGTTACCCCGCGCAGTCCGCTAACAGCCTTTACCCGCCCCCCGGACGGATCCCGATGCCGCGCGCGAACTCCGGCCAGCGCCGCAGTTCGGCGTTGATCTGCGCCGCCAAAGCCTCCGGGCTTCGAAGCTCGATGCTGGCGCCCTGAGCCAGGAAGGTCTGGCGCAACTCCGCATCTTGTGCCGCACTTCGAATCCCAGCTGCCAACCGTTCCACCACGGACGCCGGTGTTCGCGGTGGTGCCACCACGAACATGTTGGTCACCGCCTCGAAGCCCGGCAGGGTCTCTGCCACGGTCGGCACATCCGGGGCAGATTCCAGGCGTTGCGCCGTGGTAACCGCCAGCATACGAAGCTTGCCCGCCTGAGCATGCACCAGCGCCGGGGGAAGGCTGATGAAGCAGATGGGCACCTGGCCGCCGACGAGATCGGTGATCGCCGGACCACCGCCCTTGTAAGGGATGTGGACCATGTCCACGCCTGCGGCTTGCTTGAAGGCCTCTGCCCCAAGGTGTGCGATGTTGCCCACTCCTGGCGATGCGTAGCTGTACTTGCCTGGTGCGCCCTTGAGGACTCGCACCAGTTCAGCCACAGATCGTGCCGGAAACGAGGGATGCACCACCACGCAGTAGGCCAGTTGTCCCAGCCCCATCACCGGGGTCAGGCTCTGCGGCTCATAGCCGAGCTTGTCGTAGACCGCGGGCGCCACCAAGATGGAGGAATCCGTCATGTAAATGGTCAAACCATCGGGCGCAGCAGCGGCCAGGGCGCTGGCAGCCAAAGTGCCCCCAGCGCCAGGCTTGTTGTCAACAATAACCGTTTGCTGAAGCACCTGGGCAAGCCGTTTGCCCAGTTGGCGGACAAGGATGTCGCCTCCGCCCCCGGCGGGATAGCCCACGAACAGGCGCAGCACGGTGCTGCGCGAGGACGGGTCCTGCGCCCATGCGCTGGACGGGAGGGTGATTGCAGCATCGACGGCCCCCAGCATCCCAAGCGCTGTCAGCAAGCGGCGTCGGGTCAGGCGTCCCTTTGGATACGCCGCATCTGTGCCCGTGTCGCCAGGTGCTCCATGAAAGAGTGGAAGTCGGTCGGTACGGTTCACGGTGCCTCCTTGCAACAAAAAAGACTTTCAATGTCTTCGCCTCGGCGAACACTCTGCGCAGCTGGAGCGCGTCGAAAACGCACGCCACGCTCGTGGGCCAGCGCATCGGTCAAGGCGATCTCCCAGCGCAAGTACTCGCGCACGGCCGCAACCGGGTCAGGCCGGTCCACTGGGCTGTACCAGATGTCGTCAGGAGTTGTCGTCATGTGCTCCATGCCATGGCCCAGCGGAAGACCCGCCGCCGCCCACGCCTCATTACCGCCAGACAGCACCCTCACTGGGGCTGCCGACAAGGACTGGGCATCGGCGTGTGACAGTTGAGCGTGGCGGCCGTCCTCGCTCGTGAGCACCAGCAGCCCGTGCGGGGGCAGCTCGCGCAAAGCGCCGGCCAATCGAGACCGCACACCGAACCAGGCCCCTGGGATGTGCGATGCCGCGAAAGCCTGACTGCTGGACAGGTCCAGCACTGCGATCGCGTCGCCGCCTGGAGTCTTGGCGCACGCCTTCAGACCCTCATGGAGTGCCATCACACTGATGCAAGGCGGTTGGGGTGACGGCAGTGCCCGTGGCCAGTATGGCGCGGCGGGCCCGCGCACCAGTGCTGCATCCACGGCTGCGATGCCATCCCGCAGCACCCGGACTTCGGTGCACCCCATCTGCAGAAGCCAAGCGGCCGTGAGGCAGGCGCGCACGCCAGTGTCGTCGCACAGCACGATGCGCGCACCGCGGGTACCCACGCAGGCATCAAGCGTCTGCACCAGCTGACCACCCGGTGCCGATCGCGCGCTCGCAAGGTGGCCGGCCTCGAATTCCTCGGGCGAGCGAACGTCAAAGAGGAAGGTGGTGCGGTCGGGATCGGCCTGCATGTCCTCGAGGCCACGCTGGTCGATCAGCCCTACCCCGAAGCGCAGCGCCAGCGCATGCACGGCTGCGAGGGATTGCTGCAGCCCAAGCGGCCCGGCCGGCGGCACCACTTGCTGGTTGCCTTTTGCAAAGGCACGCCCTTGAAGGTACCAGTCACCCAGTCCGTTGCGAAGGGTGAACACGGGGTTTTTCAAGCCCAGGTCAATGAGCGACTGTGCCGCGATAATGCCTCGCGTACGCCCGGCGCAATGGATGACCAGCGTCGTGTCAGGGCGACGTACCAGATCGAAGATGCGGCTCACCAACTCGACTCCAGGGCAGTTGATGCTACCCGGCAGGCTGGCAAGGTGGTACTCCTCAAAGGGACGGCAATCGATCAGCAGCACGTCGCGTCCCTGCGCCTGCCAGGCGAGGAGTTGTCGAACGTCGACGGTCGGCGTCTGCTCCAGGCACTCGACGAATTCACCAAAAGCCTTGCTCGGCACATTGACGCCCAAATGGACCGGCAGGCCGGCCTGACGCCACGCGCGCAGCCCACCATCAAGCAGGCTGATGTCCGTGTAGCCCCATTGGCTCAGGCGGGTCGCTGCCCTCAGCGCGAGGTCGTCACCGGCGTCTCCGTCATCCATCAGCACCAGGGGCGTGGCGAGCCGCGGCACCAGCGCGGGCACGAGCGTCTCCAGTCGGCTCAGCGGCGCATTCACGGCCCAGAACGGATGGCCCTGATCGAAGCGACCCTGCTCACGCACGTCGAGCCACGCCCATTCGAACGGTTCATCCAGCATCGCGTGCACGGAGTGGGCTGGCCGCAGGTGCCAGTCTGAAGGCACTGCGCCTGACACGCCATCTGACAGGGCGAAGGACACGGTGAGAGCCTGGCGTCGGGTGATCGTGACGGGAGATGCCACGGATTGTGGTGACCAAGATGGCTTAAGTAAAATCAATAATTCATAACAAAGGATTTTCAAATCGTATGAATCTGAGCTTTCGGCAATTGCAAGCGTTCGTGCTTGGGGCCGATTGCCAGGCGTTTTCGGCGGCAGCACAGCTGATGGGCATTTCGCAGCCGGGCTACTCGCTGCTGATTCGTCAGATGGAAGAGACCCTGGGCTTTCGACTGTTTGACCGCAGCACACGCCGAGTGGCCCTCACGCCCGCGGCTGCCGAGTGGTTACCCAGCGCCAGGCGCAGCATCCAGCAGATGCAAGAGGCCCGCCGACATGCGGACGACGTGAGGCTGGCCCGACGGGGTGCTCTGAGGCTTGGCGTCGTCCCCTCCACAGCGTATGGGGTCCTGCCGGCGCTGATGATCACGTTCCGGCAGACGTATCCCGCCGTGCGCATGGAGCTGCGCGAGGAGTCTGCCACCCGACTGGCCCAACTCGTGGCGGACGGCCAGGTCGACCTCGGCCTGGGTCCGCTGTTCGAGTCTGCACCCGAACTCTGCTTCGAGGCTCTGCTCAGCGACGATCTGGTCGTGCTTGCTTCGCAGACGCATCCTCTCGCGCAGCTGCGAAAGGTCACCTGGAAGGCACTGCTTCAGTACGACTACATCGCGCCTGCTGCACAGGCAGGCGTACGTGTCCAGGCTGACCTGGCAGCCGCTCACGCCGGCATATCACTGGTGCCCTTGTACGAGGCGAGTTCGCTGACCACGCTGTTGGGCCTGGTGCACGCATGCCGCGCCTTTGCCATCCTGCCCCGGCTGCTGGTCGCCGGCCTGAACCAGCAGGACCTGGCTGTGCTGGAACTGGGCCGCCCACACGTGTCGCGGGCGCTCGGACTTCTGTATCCGCGTGCAACGGCGCCATCCCCCGCGGCGCAGGCGTTCGCAGCGACAGCTCGAGCGCATTACCACCCTGACAAGGCAGCTCAAGACATCAAGCCAGGACCTCTGCGCCAGCCACCCGCCGAAAACCGTCAAGCACCCCCGTCCGGTATGAGGTGAAATCAATTGATCGGATCATTGAGCCGTCAACCCTGAGCACCATGTTGCGCCGTCGTCACCTTTGCCTGGTCGCCACGCTGGCCGTGGCCGGCTGCGCCTCCGAGCCACGCCAGCCGCCCACGCGGGTGCTCACCGTGCCCGAGCGCATCTGGGACGGTGAGACGCCCGACCTGGCCGATCGGGTTGCG
>CAYSOD010000393.1:0-4108 GCA_964432385.1 uncultured Rubrivivax sp. | reverse complement strand
GCTGTCGCGGCCGCCGGGGTGGCTGCCGCGGCCGCAGGCTGCTGCGCCAACGCAGGTGACGCCAGACAAACCGTCAACACGGCGGCCAAGGCTGGGCCGGTCATGAGGCGGCAGAGCAAGGGGAGTTTTCGCATCGTGTCTCCTGAGTCACTCGCACGGCATCAGACCGGTGCGGCAACGATCGCGGATGTTCCTGTGCTGAAACCAGTACTCAGGGCTGGCTGGCGCGCGAATATTCGTTCTGACCCTGGGAGCGCTTGCGCAGATGCTCCTCCCACGCCACCTGATCGCCACGCTTCCAGCCCGCGTCAGCAAAGGCGTTGTCCGTGCCCTGATAGGCTTCGACATCGGGCTTGCGCTTGGTCTGCTGAGAAACCTGCGGCTTCTCGCAGGCCGTCAGACTCACCACTGCCGCGAGGGCCATGGCAGCAGCGTTCAGGCTGGAGGCGCGCGCGCTCACGACTTGGCACCCTTGGCGGGTTGGCCAGTGGCTCCGCCAGCGGGCTTGCCATAGGCCGTGCCCCAGCCCCAGACCTCGCTGCCCTTGCCACGGGTGAGCACCCGGGTGCGGAAGATGTCGGCCACCACGTCGCCGTCGCCGCCCAGCAGGGCCTTGGTCGAACACATTTCAGCGCAGGCCGGCAGCTTGCCTTCGGCCAGGCGATTACGCCCGTACTTCTCGTTCTCGGCCGCGCTGCCGTTGGCCTCGGGGCCGCCGGCACAGAAGGTGCACTTGTCCATCTTGCCGCGCAGCCCGAAGGTGCCGTTGCTCGGAAACTGCGGCGCACCGAACGGGCAGGCGTAAGAGCAGTAGCCGCAGCCGATGCACACGTCCTTGTCGTGCAGCACCACGCCGTCGTCAGTGCGGTAGAAGCAGTCCACGGGGCACACCGCCATGCAGGGAGCGTCAGAGCAGTGCATGCAAGCTACCGAAATGCTCTTCTCTCCAGGCACGCCGTCATTGAGCGTGACCACGCGGCGGCGGTTCACGCCCCAGGGCACATCGTGCTCGGCCTTGCAGGCGGTGACGCAACCGTTGCACTCGATGCAGCGCTCCGAGTCGCATATGAACTTCATTCTTGCCATGGCGAAAACTCCGGTGGATCAAATGCCTCGAGGATCACGCTTCCCGCCGCGGAACCGGCTTGGCCGGGCCGCTGGCGGACGGCCCCCTCGGGGGGTAGCGAGCGAAAGCGAGCTTGGGGGTTTCATACTGCCTTCTCGATCTGGCAGACCGTGGTCTTGGTTTCCTGCATCATCGTCACGCTGTCGTAGCCGTAAGTGGTGGCCGTGTTGACCGCTTCTCCCCGCACCACGGGCTTGGCGCCTTGCGGGTAGTACGGCGCGAGATCGATGCCGCCCCACCGGCCCGAGAAGTGGAAGGGAAGGAACACGGTCTCCGCGTCCACACGCTCGGTGACCATGGCCTTCACACGGATGCCCTTGAACTCGGGCACGGCCTGCATGGGCGGTGTCTTGACCCAGACGAAGTCGCCGTTGCGGATGCCGCGGTCGTTGGCCGCCTTGGGGTTGAGTTCGACGAACATCTCCTGCTGCAGCTCGGCCAGGTACGGGTTGGAGCGGGTTTCCTCGCCGCCGCCCTCGTACTCCACCAAGCGGCCGCTGGTCATGATCAGCGGGTAGGTCTTGGCGATGTCCTTGTTCTTCTCCTGCACGGTCTTGAACAATGTGGGCAGGCGCCAGAAGGCCTTGCGGTCGTCGTGCGTGGGGTACTTGGCCACCAGGTCCGGACGGTTGCTGTAAAGGGCTTCGCGGTGCACGGGGATGGGATCGGGGAAGTTCCACACCACGGCACGGGCGCGGGCGTTGCCGAAGGGGTGGCAGCCGTGGTTCTTCATGGCCACGCGGATGATCGCGCCCGTGGGGTCGGTCTTCCAGTTCTTGCCCTCGGCCTTGGTCTTCTCCTCGTCCGACAACTCATCCCACCAGCCCAGCTTCTTCAGCAAGAGGTGGTCGAATTCGGGGTATCCGGTGGTGAGGTCCGAGCCCTTGGAGTAGGAGCCGTCAGCAGCCAGCAGCGACTTGCCGTCGCGCTCCACACCGAAGTTGGCGCGGAAGTTGCCGCCGCCTTCCATCACGTGCTTGGAGGTGTCGTACAGGTTGGGCGAGCCCGGATGCTTCATCTCGGGCGTGCCGTAGCACGGCCAGGGCAGGCCGAAGTACTCGCCGTCGAGCTTCATGCCCGTTTCCTTGTCCACACCGCCCTTGGCCTTGAGGGTCTTGACGTCGAAGACGTGCATGTTGCGCATGTGGGCCTTCAGGCGCTCCGGGCTCTGGCCCGTGTAGCCAATGGTCCACACGCACTTGTTGATCTCGCGCAGGATGGACTCGGTCTCGGGCTCCATGCCGCCCTTGCCCTGCACCATCTTGTAGTTCTTGACCAGCTCCTTGCCGAAGCCCAGCTTGTCGGCCAACTGGGTCATGATCATGTGGTCGGTGCGGCTCTCCCACAGCGGGTCAATGACCTTCTCGCGCCACTGGATGGAGCGGTTTGACGCCGTGCAGGAACCCGCTGTCTCGAACTGCGTGGTGGCCGGCAGCAGGTACACCGCGCGCTTGGCGTTCTGGTCTTCCGGCTTGCCGGGCATGGCCGCCATGGCCGCTGTGGCACTGGGGAACGGGTCCACCACCACCAGCAGGTCCAGTTTGTCCATGGCCCGCTTCATCTCCAGACCGCGGGACTGGGAGTTGGGCGCGTGGCCCCAGAAGAACAGGCCGCGCAGGTTGCTGTCCTGGTCGATGAGTTCGTTCTTCTCCAGCACGCCGTCGATCCAGCGCGACACCGTCATGCCGGGCTTGCCCATCATGCCGGGGGCGTACTGCTTCTTGATCCACTCGAAGTCCACACCCCAGGCGTTGGCGAAGTGCTTCCACGAACCCTCGGCCAGCCCGTAGTAGCCGGGCAGGGAGTCGGGGTTCGGGCCCACGTCGGTGGCGCCCTGCACGTTGTCGTGGCCGCGGAAGATGTTGGTGCCGCCGCCGCTCTTGCCCACGTTGCCCAGGGCGAGCTGCAGCAGGCAGGAGGCGCGCACCACGGCGTTGCCGGTGGTGTGCTGGGTCTGGCCCATGCACCAGACGATGGTGCTGGGGCGGTTCTCCGACATGATCTTGGCCACCCTGAGTGTGGCGGCCTCGTCCACGCCGCTGGCCTCCAGCACCTTGTCGGGTGTCCACTTGGACATCACCTCTTCCTTGACCTTGTCCATGCCCCAGACTCGGTCTTCGATGTACTTCTTGTCTTCCCAGCCATTCTTGAAGATGTGATACAGCACACCGAAGAGGAAGGGGATGTCCGAGCCCGAGCGGATGCGCACGTACTCATCGGCCTTGGCTGCCGTGCGGGTGAAGCGCGGGTCCACCACGATCATCTTGCAGCCCACCTCCTTGGCGTGCAGCACGTGCAGCATGGATACCGGGTGCGCCTCGGCGGCGTTGGAGCCGATGTACAGCGCCGCCTTGGCGTTCTGCATGTCGTTGTAGGAGTTGGTCATCGCGCCATACCCCCAGGTGTTGGCCACACCGGCCACCGTCGTGGAGTGGCAGATGCGTGCCTGGTGGTCGGTGTTGTTGGTGCCCCAGAACGACACCCACTTGCGCAACAGGTAGGCCTGCTCGTTGTTGTGCTTGGACGAGCCGACGAAGAACATGGAGTCCGGTCCGCTTTCCTTGCGCAGCTCCAGCATCTTCTTGCTGATTTCGTCCAGGGCCTGATCCCAGCTGATGCGCTCGTACTTGCCGTTGACCAGCTTCATCGGCGTCTTCAGGCGGTACTCGCCGTGGCCGTTCTCGCGCACCGCCGCGCCCTTGGCGCAGTGGGCGCCCAGGTTGATGGGGCTGTCAAACACGGGCTCCTGGCGAACCCACACGCCGTTTTCCACCACGGCGTCGATGGCGCAGCCTACCGAGCAGTGGCCACACACCGTGCGCTTGACCTCGACCTTGCCCGTGCCGGCGCCCGCCTTGGCAGGGTCAGCCGCCTGTGCCTTCTTGACCAGCGTCAGCTGAGAGGCCGCAAGACCCGCCCCGACGCCCAGGCCCGAGCGGCGCAGGAAGGCGCGGCGGTCCATCGTGGGAATGGCGCGCGAGA
>CAYSOD010000392.1:0-4111 GCA_964432385.1 uncultured Rubrivivax sp. | reverse complement strand
ACGAACCCGCTCGCGATCCGCGGATCGTGATGATGCACATCAACGACGACGCCTTCTGCGAGGCCGCGCTGCAGGTGTTCGATTGCTGGGTGGCTGAAAGGAAAGTGGTGGCCGGTGGAGCTGTCATGGAAGCGCAGACACACGGCACCGGGCGGGGCACACCAGGATGATCGACCAGCGGGGCCCGCGCGTGAAACGCGCCCTGATCCTGGACTTCGGCGGCGTCATCAGCCGCACGCTCTTCGAGACCCACGACGAGACCGAGCGCGCGCTCGGCCTGCCCGCCGGCACCCTCACCTGGCGCGGCCCGTTCGACCCGCCGTCTGACCCCCTGTGGCAGGGCATGCAGCGCGGCGAGCTGAGCGAGCGCGACTACTGGCTGCAGCGCTCGCGCGAAGTGGGCGCCCTGCTGGGCGAAACCTGGGACGCGATGGAGACCCTGGTGCAGCGCGCCCGCGGCGCCGAGCCCGACCGCATCGTCCGCCCCGAGACCGCCGCGCTGGTGCGCGAAGCGCAAGCCGCAGGCATCCGCCTGGCCATCCTGTCCAACGAGCTCGACCTCTTCTACGGCTGCAGTCTGCGCGAGCGCCTGCCCCTGTTGCAGGCCTTCGAGCACATCCACGATGCCACCTACACGGGCGTGCTCAAGCCCGACCCACAGGCCTACCTGGGCTGCCTGCAGGCCCTGGGCGTGCAAGCCGACGACGCCGTCTTCGTCGACGACCAGGCTCGAAACGTCGATGGCGCACGGCGCCTGGGTATGCCGACCGTCGCGTTTGATGTAACGCGGCCTGGCGATTCGTGCCAGGAGGCTCGTCACCTGCTCGGCCTGGCCGGCTGACGACACCGCCCTTTCTCGGAACGCTTTGCGAGGATTGCACCATGACCCCATTCGCCCACTACGAGTCGTATGACGCACTTGGCCTGGCCGACCTGATCCGCAGACGCGAGGTCTCGCCCGCCGAGGTGCTCGAGGCGGCCATAGAGCGCGTGGAGCAGCGCAACGCCGCACTGAACGCGGTGGTGCATACCTTTTTTGACGAGGCACGTGCCACTGCGATCAAAGAGCTCAACGGACCGCTTGCTGGCGTCCCCTTCATGCTGAAGGATCTGGGTGTGCAGGTGCTTGGTCAAAGGGTGACCAACGGTAGCGGGTTCTGGAAGGACCAGATCTGCAACAAGGACACCACGTTGGTCCAACGCTACCGGTCGGCGGGCTTGGTGCTGATGGGTATCACCTCCACCGCCGAATACGGTCTGTCGTGCGACACCACCCCTCGGCTGCAAGGCCCCACACTCAACGCCTGGGATCCCTCGCGCATGCCCGGCGGCTCCAGTGGCGGTGCGGCCGTGGCCGTGGCCTCAGGCATGCTGCCGGCGGCGCACGCGAGCGACGGTGGGGGCTCTATCCGCATCCCCTCCTCCTGCAACGGCGTCTTCGGCTTGAAGCCCAGTCGCGGGCGCAACCCCATCGGACCGGACGTGGGCGAGGGTTGGAACGGCCTGTCAGTTCAGCACGTCATCACCCGCACCGTACGCGACAGCGCAGCATTCCTGGACGTGACGCACGGCCCGGAGCCTGGCGATCCTTATGCTGCTCCTGCCTTCGAGGGCAGCTTCCTGCAGGGGCTGGAGGAGCCTGCACCGCGCCTGCGCATCGCATTCCAACTGGTCGACCATTTTGGGCAGCCCATGCACCCTGCCATGGCGGCAGCAGTGCGGGAGGCGGCCCAGTTGCTGCAGGACATGGGGCACCACGTGGAAGAAGCCCGCCCAATCTTTGACGCGGAGGCCCTGAAGTGGGACATGTTCACTATTGTGGGCTGCAACCTGCTGCAAGCGCTACACCAAAGAGCGAAGGTGCTCGGAAGAGCGCACACACCTGATGACGTGGAACGCGTGACCTGGCTGTGGGCCGAGCGCTGCCGCAGCCGCACCGGGCAGGACATGGCGCGCGCCATCGGAACCATCCACGCCACCGCCCGCGCTTTGGGACGATTCTTTTCGCAGCACGACATCCTCCTCACCCCGACCTGCGCCACGCCACCGTTACCAGCTCGTACGGTGGACATGCGCATGGAAGACTTGGACGACTACTACGAGCGCCTGTACGGCAACAACACCTTCACCACGGTCTACAACTGCACGGGTGTGCCCGCGGCCAGCGTGCCGCTGTGCTGGGCCGATGGCCTGCCCATCGGCATCCAGATCGCAGCGCCGCTGGGGCACGAGATGCGCTTGCTGCGACTGTCTGCCGAGATGGAGCAGGCCAAGCCGTGGAAAGAGCGCTGCCCCGCGCCACAGTGGTAATGATCTCAAGAGGACGGGAGGCTCGCCGATCATCAATGTCCAGATCAGGCGGACACCGTCGGGCTATTGCGCCCAAAGTCATGGAGGCCATGCTGCGCGACTCGTTCAAGCCCCGATTTGGCTGGGAACTGGACACTATCGTGTTGGTGGCAGGCCGCCTATGGAGAGTTCCAGACCCAGGTCTTCTACGGCCTCAGCCCGCCGCTCCCGCTAAGGCAGCCCTGGCCCGAAACAGGTCCGGGCAGTCGTGACCTTCCCGGAACTGATGAAGGACGCCGGCAAGCATCTCCCGGTGCGCCGCGCCATCGGCATCGCGGCCGAACAGGCGTACCAGTTCACGGCAGGCACGCAGTTCGAAAAGCAGCGCCGACTGGTCGTGAGCGAGTGCCCTGGCCTGCACCATCAAAGTCTTTGCCTCTTCCAGGCGGCCCGACTCCGCCTTCACCAGACCGCTCACTCGCAGAAACTCGCTGTAGTGCGAACGCTCTGGGGTCTCGGTGTATATGAGATCCAACTGCGTCAGGTACTTTTCGGCAAGGTCGAAGCGGCCAACGTCGGTCATGACATGGACTACTTCGCCAAGGAGCATCTCTGCCATAAAGCTACCCGACTGCATCCACTCCTCGAGTCCCGCATCGATTAACTGCTCTGCGCCCGGTTCCGAGAGGGCCACACCAGCGGCCCCGCGGGTAAGCCGAAGCTGCCTCATACGTGACGTGTAACCGAAGCGCTCGCATATCTCGATGCCTTCGCTGATTGGAGCAATCGATTCGGCATACCGCCCGGACGCGCAGAGGGCACGGCCTAGGATCGTCAGACCCCAAGCCACTGAGAACTTCTGGCCCGCCTCGCGTGCAAATCTGAGCCCTTTGTGGATCAGTTCCAGTGCGCCGTTGACTTCGCCCGTCACGACGAGTACTCGGCTCAGGTAGAAGACTCCCGTCGCGCGCACATCACCACCGCCGAAGGAAGTATGAGCGGGCCCATCTCGCAGACTCAACGAAGCACTGTGGCTCAGGTCAGCTTTGGCCTGTCTGAACCGCCCCATGTGAAAGTGGGTCACTCCGCGGGCACCGAGGATCTGCGCACGAAGCAAGACATTGACGTCTTCAAGGCGTTCTGCTGAGAAGCGCCCGAGTTCGACCTCGGCTCGTGCAAAGTCAAGCCTTGCGAAGACCCGCGCCATGTGGTCTACACACGCAACGGCATGCTTCTCATGGTGGCCTGAGCGCTGAGCCAACTCAATCGCTGTCTCACCCAATTCAAAGGCTTCGGCAGACGAGTAGATGTAGCCCTTGCCTTGATCTAAAGCTTGTCCCAGTTTCAGCATCAAGTCGATGCGTCGCTCCACACTGCCTAACCCGTCGTCGCACAGCTCCAAAGCGCGCCGCAAGAAGCGGATCGCCTCCTGATATGCACCACTCTGAGTCGCTTGTTCCCCCGCCCGCTCCAACCAAACGGACGCCTCTTGCGATCGTCCCGAACATTCCAAGTGATGCGCCGATAGCGCAGGGCGTATTTCAGCACCTGCCGCGGCCAGTGTGTCTGCAATACGCCCATGCACCTCCTGCCGCCGCTGCCGTAGCAACGAGGCGTAAGCCGCTTCCTGCACCAGGGCGTGCTTGAAGACGTAGACCTGCTCAGCGTCCGATCCACGCGAGAACAGCAGCCCCGAGGCCTCCAACTGGCGCAGGCCCTCTCGGATCGCGCCTTCGGCCATGCCCGCCACCGCCATCAAAAGTCCCGGCGAGAACTCGCGTCCGATGGCCGAGCCGATCTGCGCCACCGCCTTGGCCGGCGC
>CAYSOD010000391.1:0-4135 GCA_964432385.1 uncultured Rubrivivax sp. | reverse complement strand
GATCCTGCACTCCCGGGTCGGACGTGTACTGCTGGCCATCCGCCAAAACGAGGCCCTGATTGAAGCCGCAGGCGTACAAACCTGGCGTTACAAGTTGTTGGCTTTCGTGGTCAGTGCCAGCCTTGCTGGTTGGGCTGGCGCCCTGTATGCCCACTTCATCGGCTTCTTGAATCCTGATGCTTTCGGTGTCGACCACTCGCTTAATGCGATCCTGGCCGTGATCCTTGGTGGTAGCGGGACGCTGTCAGGACCGGTCCTCGGTGCCTTTGCGGTGGTGTTCTTGCCTGAGTATTTGCGTGTCGCCCAAGACTACCGACTCGTGGTTTACGGCTTTATCCTCGTTGCCGCAACAATCTTCATGCCTCGCGGTCTGGTGCCGCTGATCGTCAGTGGCCTGCGCGCCTTGGCGGCACGCATCCTTCGCAAGCCACGGTGACCATGCTCACAGCCGTCGAAACCCGCATCGTTGACGCTGCGAGGGACTTCGCGGCTGCTCACGTTACACCACACGCCCAGGCCTGGGAATCTGGGCATCTGGATAGCCGTGCGGCCCTTTTCGCGGCTGGTGCAGCGGGCTTGCTTGGGCTCGAACTGCCTACGGAACACGGCGGATCGGGTGTGTCCTTTGGCTGTAAGAGGCAAGTGGCCGAGGTCCTGGCGGGCGCCGACTTTGGTCTGGCGATGTCGGTAGTCAACACCCACAACGTTGCTAACCATCTCGCCCGCACGGCCGCACCAGAAGTGGCACGCCGCTATGTGCCAGCGCTCTTGTCTGGGCAACGCAGCGGCTGCACGGCACTCACCGAGCCCGGTGCGGGCTCGGACTTCTCAGCCATCGCCACGCTGGCGCGTAAGGTCGGCGACGAGTGGCAGCTCGATGGCCACAAGGCCTGGATCGTCAATGCTGCCCACGCTGATGTGCTGGTTGTCTACGCACAAACCGAGCTCGGTAGCGGCGCTCGCGGCATTGCTGCCTTTGTCGTCGACGGCACCCGCAGCGGGTTCGTCCGGCAAGCACGCGCCGACACCGCTGTTGCAAGGAGCATCGATACCGGCAGCTTCAGTCTGCACGGCTATCGCGCAAGGCCAGACGAGCTGTTACACCCACCGGGCGAGGCCTTCAAGGCTGCGCTCGCATCAATCAACGGCGCGCGAACGTATGTCGCGGCCATGTGCTGCGGCATGGTGCAAGAGTGTTTGCGCCTGGCAAGCGCCTACGGTGCTGAGCGTCACACATTTGGTAAGCCTTTGCGCGAGCACCAGGGCTGGCGCTGGAGCTTGGCGGATGCCGCGATCGACCTCACAGCGGCCCGCCTGATGGTCGATGCCGCTGTCGCGCTGATCGACGATGGCCGCGATGCCCAGGCCGCGGCTGCCCATGCCAAGGTCTTCGCCACCCGCATGGCATGCCGCCACATAGCAGCGTTGATGCACGCGATGGGGGCAGAAGGCCTGCTCGCAAAGCTTCCCTTCACACGCCATCTGGCGGCGGCCCAGGTGGCTACGTTGGTGGATGGTTCTACTGAGATGTTGCTTGAACGCGTGGCCCGCGGCCTGCGAAGCATCGGATAGCGAGAGACCAACCGTCGAGCGACGAACAGCAAAGAGAGATTGCGATGCGCGTTTTCCAGATCGAGGAAGAGTGGGGTATGGATCACCTGCGCTTGTCCACACGACCCAAACCTCAGGCGGGTCCAGGGCAGGTGCTGGTGCAGATGAAAGCGTCTTCGCTGAACTACCGTGACCTGGTGGTTCCCAACCGCGGCTACGGCAGCCACACCGGCAATCTGCCGCTGATTCCGGTTTCCGACGGAGTGGGTGTGATCACTGAGGTCGGTCCTGGTGTAAGGCGCGTGGCGGTCGGTGACCGGGTATGCCCCACTTACTTCCAGCGCTGGATCAGTGGCGAGCCTGATCTGGAGCGACTCACGCAGTCGCTGGGTGGGCCCATCGACGGCACGATGACCGAGTACATGTGTCTATCCGAAGAAGGCGTTTCGAAGGTGCCGTCGCACCTCAGCGATGTAGAAGCTGCAACGCTGCCGTGCGCCGCATTGACGGCCTGGAGCGCGCTGGTCACGTGCTCCAACACCCGGCCCGGGGACCGAGTTCTGGTCCAGGGCTGCGGCGGCGTGGCATTGTTCGCGGTGGCGTTTGCCAAGATCCTCGGTGCACACGTCACGGTGATTTCGTCCTCGGACGAGCGTATCGAACGAGTGAAGCACATGGGGGCGGACGCTGCCATCAACTACCGCAGCACACCTGAGTGGGCCAAGGCAACGCGGGATATCACTGGTGGACGCGGCTACGACCTGATCCTGGAACTAGGTGGCGAGAAGACCTTGCCGCAGTCGCTGCGCTGTATCCGGCCAGGCGGCACGGTGGCCATGATCGGCATCTTGTCCGGCAGCGCAATGGCCGCTTCGCTGGGCTTGATCATCACACGGCAAGTGCGACTGCAGGGCGTGACCGTGGGGCACCGCGACGGCTTCGAGGCGATGCTGCGTGCGATCGAACAACACAAGCTGAAGCCCGTGGTGGACCGGGTGTTTGCTTTCGAAGATTTGAAGGAAGCCATGGCCTACCTGCAGAGCGGAGCACAGTTCGGAAAGGTGTGTCTTGCGCACTGAACAGCCGTTCATCATCCTCGACTGCAGCACATGACCATGCTCTTTCCGATCGACCAAGCCCCTGGCGATGCCGATCGTCTGGCTTTCCAGATGTGCGAGAGCGGCGAGTCGGTCACTTTCGGCCAGCTTCAGGCACGGGCCAATCAGGTGGCCCATGTACTGAGAAAGTGCGGCGTGACACGAGGAGCGCATGTAGCCTTCCTGATGAAAAACGAGCGTCGCTTCTTGGAGGCCTGTTTCGGCGCAGACAGGGCCGGGATCTACTACACCACCATCAACACGCGGCTGCTTGCGGACGAGGTGGCCTACATCGTGCGCGACTGCGCCGCGCGGATCCTGGTCGTTTCCGCAGGTCTAGAAGAACTGGTTGAGCAGTTGCAACCACTCCTTCCCGCTGGGCTTCGCTGCTTCATGGTTGGCAGCACAGTGCAAGGTTTCGAGAGTTGGAACACCGCAGTCGACGCCGCATCGCCTATGCCAATCACCGACCCGTCGCAGGGTCTGGACATGCTGTATTCATCGGGCACCACCGGACGACCCAAGGGGGTCAAGTGGCCGCTGCCGGCCACTCCGGCTGGGGGGCGGACGATGTTGGTCAACCTGCTGGCGCCGCTTTTCGCGTACGGGCGCGATGCGCGCTATCTCTCGCCAGCGCCGCTTTATCACGCGGCGCCACTGCGCCACTGCATGACCGTCATCAAACTCGGCGGCACCGTGTTCGTGATGGAGCGCTTCGATGCTGAGAGTTCTCTTCAATACGTCGCGCAGCACCGCATCACACATAGCCAGTGGGTGCCCACCATGTTTGTGCGCATGCTGAAGCTGCCAGACAGCGTTCGCATGCGCCACGATCTCTCATCGATGCAGGTGGCTGTACATGCGGCGGCTCCTTGCCCGGTCGAAGTCAAGCAACGCATGCTCGATTGGTGGGGGCCGATCGTGCACGAGTACTACGCCGGCACCGAGAACAACGGCTTTTGCAGCATCACGCCGCAGGAGTGGCTGCAGCACCGGGGCTCCGTGGGCCGAGCGGCTCAGGGGGTTCTACACATCTGCGACGAATCAGGCGACGAACTTCCGGCCGGCGAAGCAGGGTTGGTTTACTTCTCTGACGGCCCAGTGTTCGAATATCACAATGATCCGGTGCGCACGGCGCAAAGCCGGAACGCGAAAGGTTGGTCAACCTTGGGCGACATCGGCAGGTTGGACGACGAGGGCTATCTTTATCTTGTCGACCGCCGCGCGTTCATGATCATCTCAGGCGGCGTCAACATTTACCCGCAAGAGGTCGAGGCTGTGCTGATTGGGCACCCCAAGGTCGCCGACGTGGCGGTCATAGGCGTACCCAGCGAAGACCTTGGCGAAGAAGTGAAGGCCGTCGTGCAACTGCTCGACCCGCGCGATGCAGGACCAGAAATTGAAGCGGAACTCCTGGCCTATTGCCGACAGCACTTGGCCTCCTTCAAGTGCCCACGGAGCATCGACTTCGACGCTGCGCTGCCCAG
>CAYSOD010000390.1:0-4146 GCA_964432385.1 uncultured Rubrivivax sp. | reverse complement strand
TCAGCAGCGCGGCGCGCCAGGTGGCGCCGGGGATCTTGTTCAGCGTGACCTTGATGCCGATCTGTGCCAGCGCCTCCTGCATCAGCACGGCCATGGGTTCGCCGATGGTGGCTCCACCCAGGTCGAAGCTCAGCGTGGTCTCGAAGCCATTGGGCACACCGGCTTCGGCCATCAGCGCCTTGGCCTTGGCCACATCGGTCTTGTAGCCCGTGGGCTGCGGCCAGGCTGTGGTCTTGACCTCCATGCCCGCAGCCCCATAGAGCTTGATGCCGCGCCCGTACAGCGCGTTGTCGAACATGCGGTCATAGGGCAGCACGTGGGCCACGGCCTGGCGGATCTTGGGGTTGTTGAACGGCGGCTTGGTCACGTTCATGCCCAGGTAGAACATCGAGTTCTCGATGGGCATGGAGGCGATGCGGATGTCGCCGCCCTCCTTGGCCATCTCGGAGAAGTCCTTGGGCGGCATGTCATATGTCATGTCGATGTCGCCCTTGAGCAGCAGCGCGCGGCGGTTGCCGGCGTTGGGCACCTCGCGCTGGATCACCCGGCGCAGCTTCGGGATCGGCCCGCTTTTCCAGTCGTCATTGCGCACATAGATGATTTCCTGCCCGGGGCGGAAGGCTTCGACCTTGTAGGCGCCCCCACCGGCGGTGTTGTTGCGCGTCCAGGCCAAGCCCCAAGGGTCCTGCGCCGTGGCGTTCTTCTTCACCAGTTCGGAGTTGAAGATGCAGGGCACCGGCACGGCCAGATCGTTCATCGTCAGCTTGTCGCGGCGGATGAACTTCACCGTGAAGGTGTGGTCGTCCACGGCCACGAATTGGTCCGGACTTTCCAGCGAGCCCGCGGCCATCTGGAAGGTGGGAAAGCCCCCCACCGCGACAGCACGGTCAAAGCTCCACTTCACGTCCTTGGCGGTCACCGGCGTTCCGTCGTGGAACTTTGCGTTCTTGCGCAGCTTGAAGGTGACCGAGTTGCCGTCCGGTGCGATCTTCCAGCTCTCGGCCAGCTCGGGCTCGAGCTTGTTGATGTCGTACATCACGCGGCCGTCGGGCAGCGTCTTGCGCCCGTAGGTCATCAGACGGTCGTAGCACAGCCAGGACACGCCATACGCCGGCCGGTTGGCGCCCACGGTGTGGATGTCCAGCGAGTTCGGCCCGAACTCGTTGGCCACCACCAACACGTCCTTGGGGCGCGATTGCGCGGCGGCGCTGGTGGACAGGCCGACCAGCGACGCCGAAGCGGCGGCCGAGACGGCAGAAGAAGAGAGGAAGAGGCGACGGTCCATGGTGAACTCCCTGTTCAAGTTGGAGGGGTCGAAGACTTCAGGCTCAGGTCTTGGGTAACGGTGCAGGCGGGGCGCTCTGGCGGCTGGCCAGGTAGGCGCGCCAGCCGCCATGGGCCGTGATGTCCTGGGCATGGGCCAGCGCGTGGCTCTCGCACAGAAAGCCGTGCACGCTGCGCCCGTCTTCCAGTTGCAGCGTGCCCAAGCCCAAGGGCGCCGGGATCAATGCAAGGAACGAGCCCACAGCAGACTGAGGTACCGCCCAGACCTCCACCTCCACGCTGGCCCCACCTTCGGCCACCCGCTGCAACCCAGGCTTGGGTGGGGTGGTGCCAGGCAGGGCGTACAGGCGGTACAGCGGGGCGGTGCGTGTGGCATGGACCAACTGAGCGCCGCGCTCGGTCAACTGGCTGTTCAGCGGCAGACCGGTCAGGTGGGCGCCCACCACGGCGATGGGCAGCGTGGGTTCGGTGGCGGGCCAGCACAGCTGCGGGGTAGGCCGCGTGTGGGGCTGTTCCGGAGCGACCTGCGCTTGCGCGGCCCCGGCGCCAGTCCACTGCTGGCCGAACCGAGCCAGGGCAGCGTCAGCACCGCCCGGGCCGATCAGCGTCACCCCGAACGGCAGGCCGCGGTCGGTGAAGCCCGCGGGCACGGCCAGCGCGCACCAGCCCATCAGGTTGACGAAGTTGGTGTACGTGCCCATGCGCGCGTTGGCGCCCACGGGGTCGGCATCGATCTCTTCAAACGTCGGGTGACCGGTGGTGGTGGGCACCAGCAGGGCGTCCACCTGTTGCCACAGGCCGGCCAGCGAGGCTTGCAACTCTCGCAGCCGGTACTGGGCGCGAAAGCCCTCAGTGGCCGTCATGCCAACCGCCTTGGACACCACCTTCAGCACCGTGGCGTCCAGGGCTTGAGGGTTTTGCTCCATCAGGGCCTGCAATACCGCATGCCGCTCGGCCACCCAGGGCCCGTCGTACAGCAGGGCCGCCACATCGAACAAGGGTGTGAAGTCCAGCTCCACCAGCTCCGCGCCCAGGTCGCGGGCACGCTGCAGGGCATCAGGCCAGGCGGTTGCATAGCCGGCATCCCCATGAAACACGGCCTGCCGCGGTACGCCCAGTTTGGGGCGCGCCGGCAGTGCCGCACGGCCCGGCGCAAAGTGGCTGTAGGCGTCACGCTCGTCCGGGCCTTCGAGCACGGACAGCACGTGCGCTGCATCGTCCACCGAGTGAGCGAAGATGGAGACGCAGTCCACGGAGCGACAAGCCGGCAACACGCCGGCGGTGGACACCCGCCCGGGCGTGGGCTTCAGGCCCACCAGGCCATTCAAGCCCGCCGGCACGCGCCCTGATCCCGCCGTGTCTGTGCCCAACGCGAAGGCCACCAGGCCGCTGGCCACCGCCACGGCGGAGCCCGAGCTGGAGCCGCCGCTGATGCGGGTGGCATCGAACACGCTGGCCGGCCTGCCATAAGGCGAGCGCGTACCCACCAGACCGGTGGCGAACTGGTCGAGATTGGCCTTGCCCACCCACATCGCGCCGGCGTCCAGCAGACGCTGCACCACCGTGGCGTGCTGCGTGGCGCTGCGCTCAAAAGCCGGACACGCCGCCGTGGTGGGCGCGCCAGCGATGTCCATGTTGTCCTTGACGGCAAAGGGCACGCCCAGCAGCGGAAATCGCTTCAAGGCCTCCCCCCGGGTGGCAAAGGAGTGCAGGCGGTCTTTCAGAAGATCAATCTGCTGCTGCCAAGGGGCGTCGTCGCACAAGTGGATCCACACCGGGCGCCCGAGGTCGGTCTGCGCTGCGGCCAGGGCCCGCACCCGGGCCGCGTCGGCCAGGGCCACGGGGTCGGCCCCGGCGGCCAGGTCTGCCAGCCAGGAGGCCACGCCGGGGCGTGCGGGCAGGCTGGCCAGAGACAGCGTGGACGATGTGCCGAGCGTCGGAGCTTGCTCGGCGCTGGCGGGGTGGACGGGGAGGTCGCGGTACATAGGTGCGCTGACTGGTATACAAGCCTGTACAGCAGTAAGCGTGCCAGGGCGCTGTCACTGGGGCGCCGCTCCCTGGGTGAACCATGAAGGTGCGCCGGGGCGGGCGTCTCAAGCCCTGACCCCCAGCGGGCGCACCAGCTCGGTGCGCAGCCGGCCGCAGCCGGGCGTGCTTCAGCAGCCCTCTATGCGGCCCTGGCGCAGTTGCTGCGCCCGCGCCTGAACCTCGGCCCGTTCTTCTGGCGGCACCCTCAGCAGGTTCTTCACTTGCAGCGCCATGCGCGGGTTGCGCGCCAGGCGCGCCTGGTGGCGGGCCAGGAAGTCCCAGTACAAGGTGGTGAAGGGGCAGGCCTTCTCGCCCGTGCGTTTGGCCGGGTCGAAACGGCAGCCGCGGCAGTGGTCGCTCATGCGGGCGATGTACTGGCCGGTGGCGATGTAGGGCTTGCTGGCCATGGGCCCGGGCGGCGGCGTGGGGCCCTGGGGTGGGCCGGCGTCGGCGTGCTGGCTCATGCCCAGCGTGTTGGGCAGTTCCACCCATTCCACCGCGTCCACGTAGACGCTCAGGTACCAGGCGTGAACCTCGCGCGGCGCCACGCCCAGGAGCAGCCTGGCCTCGTCTTTGGGCGGCGGCGGAGCAGGGCACAGCGGTGCGGGTGGCTCTGCGCCGGGAGCGCGGCTGGCGGCGCTGCTGGCTGGCACCGTCACAGCCGCGCTCTTCGCCGACAGCCCAACCGCCTCCGTCGACATGGACCGTGAAGCGCACTCGTCCTCGCCGGCGCACGCCTTCCCGGGCGGCGATGACAGCGGCGGCGGCGTACCCTCCGCCAACGACGCTCGCGCGCTGGCGGTGGTCCGCGGGCCAGGGCCCCTCGTTCGCAGC
>CAYSOD010000389.1:1865-4163 GCA_964432385.1 uncultured Rubrivivax sp. | reverse complement strand
GCGGAGTTCGACCGCGTCTGCCGCGCCCATCTCTCGGGTTACAAGGTGCCCCGCACGGTGGTGCTGGCCGAGCGCATCCGCCGCAGCCCTGCCGGCAAGGCTGACTATGCCTGGGCCAAGAGCTTTGCCGAGGCGGCGGCGGTTGAACAGCAGGCTCCTGCTCCGGGGGCCTGAAGACCTCAGGACAGGCCGTGCGCAGCGGCGACACTTCGCGCTCACACCAGAAAGTCATTCATGAGCGATCAGGGTCAACGCCTCTTCATCTCGCGGCAAGCGATGGGTCAAGCCCGTCTGGGGCCGGACCCGGACGCACCGGCCCAGCGCCCGCTGGAGCCGGGGCAGGCGCGCTTGTCCGTGGAGACCTTTGCGCTCACGGCCAACAACATCACCTACGCCGCGTTCGGCGAGGCCATGAAGTACTGGCAGTTCTTCCCGGCAAGCCGGGAGGCAGCGGCGGCGGAAGACGCTGCCCCCACATTGGGCTGCCTGCCCGTTTGGGGCTTTGCTACGGTGGCCGAATCGCTGGTGCCAGGCCTTGAGCCTGGCCGGCGTGTGTGGGGCTACTACCCTGCGGGCACGCATCTTGTGGTGGCGCCTGCTCGGGTCTCGGCGTCCGGTTTCGTTGATGGGGCTGCGCACCGGCAGGAGCTGGCGGCCGTCTACAACCAATATCTCTTCTGTGACGCCGACCCTGGTTGGCGCCCCGAGCTGGAAGGGCTGCAGGCCGTGCTGCGGCCGCTGTTCCTGACGGCCTTTCTGCTGGACGACTATCTGGGTGACAACGCGTTCTTTGGCGCAGAGCAGTTGCTGCTGTCCAGCGCCTCCAGCAAGACAGCCATCAGCACGGCCTACTGCCTGGCCCAGCGCCGCCGCCTGCCGGGGGCTACCCGCGTCGTGGGCCTCACCTCGGCAGCGCATGCGGACTTTGTGCGCTCGCTGGGTTGCTATGACGCGGTGATGACCTATGAGCAGCTGCCGACCTTGGAAAAGCAGACAGCCACGGTGTACGTGGACTTTGCCGGCAACGCCGAGCTGCGCCGACAGGTCCACACCCATTTCGGCGATGCGTTGAAGTTCAGCAGTTCCATCGGCGGTACGCACTGGGCGTCACTCGGCTCGGCGCGCGATCTGCCCGGCCCGCGCCCGACCTTGTTCTTTGCGCCCGCTCAGGTCAAGGCGCGCAGTGCGCCGCCGCCGCAGGGCTGGGGCCCGGGGGAGTTGCAGCGGCGCATGGGGCAGGCCTGGGTTCAGTTCATCGCGCAGGTGAACACTGGCGACTGGGTGCGCATCGTCCATCGGCCCGGCGCGCAGGCGGCGCTGCAGGCCTACAGCGACGTGCTTGCAGGCCGCACCGATGCGCGCGAGGGTCTGATGCTCGACATGCGCGGCTGAATGGCCGCTGTCAGACCCCTTCAGGCCGTTCCCAATCAGTTCACAAACAGCTCAAAGGCCGCTCACAGTCCGCTCACAGTCCGTTCACAGATTTCTTGAGCGGATGAGCGGCTGCAGGTCCACCATGCCCGGCCCGCGGGACACATCTCGAGCTTCGGGTGAAGTCGCCAGCCACAGCAGCCCTTGGGCAATGCGCTGTGGCGACATGGCGCCATAGCGCTGCTCCAGCAGCCCGCCATCTCCCAGCGTGGCCGTCACCGCCTCGGTGCTCACCAGTCCCGGGTTGACGGTGAAGGCTCGCACCCCTTGGGCGCCATGCTCCAGGTTGATGAAACCTGAAAGGCGGGCCATCGCCGCCTTGCTCGCACCATAGGCGAAGCTCCATCCACCAGCGCCGGGCGGCAACGGCGAGTCTGCGGCACCGGCGCCTGAGGCCACGTTGATGACCTGCCCGCCGCCCTGCGATGCGAAGACGGGCAACAGGCGCTGCACCAGGTGCAAGGGCGCCACCACGTTGCCGGCGAAGGTGCGCTGCAGCGCGTCGGCCGACAGCTGCGCCACGCGCGCATTCATCTCCGGGTCCTGGTAGACGGCGTTGTTGATGAGCAGATCCACCCGCCCGAAGTGATCGAGCACCCGATCCACTGTGGCGTCCAGTGAGGCCACATCCAGCAGGTCCATGGTGCAGGCCAGTGCCTGTGCCCCGGCGTCATGCAGGGCTTGCAGGGTGCTGCTGAGGCTGCCCGCCAAGAGCCTGCCGTCAGGCCGGCGCAACTGGTGCGCCAAGGCATGGCCCTCATGCTGGCTTCGCGCCGCCACGGCCAGCCGCCAGCCTGCCTGGCCAAAGGCCAGGGCGGTGGCTGCGCCGATCCCTCTGCTGGCGCCGGTGACAAGCACCACGGGGGC
>CAYSOD010000389.1:0-1765 GCA_964432385.1 uncultured Rubrivivax sp. | reverse complement strand
GCCTTGCCCGTGCCCGCCGACGTGCGCCGCCAGCGCTTGCAACGCGTGATCGACCTGCTGGTGAAGCACTGCGACGGCCTGTGCGCGACCATGGAAGCTGACTTTGGAGGCCGGCCGGTGCTGTTCTCGATGATGAACGACGTGCTGGGCTCGCTCGGGGCGCTGAAAGCGGCGCGCGACCATTTCGAGGCCTGGATGCCCGACCAGCCGCGGGCCAGCGTCGCTCCGTTCGACCAGTTTGGCGCCACGGCGTTCGTGAAGTTCCAGCCCAAGGGCGTGGTGGGCATCATCGGCACCTGGAACGCCCCGCTGTTCACCCTGTTCGCGCCGCTGGCCAGTGTGCTGGCGGCGGGCAACCGGGCCGTGCTCAAGCCCAGCGAGATCGTGCCCCGTACGGCTGCGTTGGTGGCGCAGGCCGTGGCCGAGGCCTTCGATCCCACCGAGTTGGCCGTGGTGCAGGGCGGGCCCGAGGTGGCCGCGGCCTTCAGCGCCCAGCCCTGGGACCACCTGGTATTCACGGGCTCCACCGCGGTGGGCAAGCAGGTGATGAAGGCGGCTGCCGAGCACCTGGTGCCAGTGACGCTGGAGCTCGGTGGCAAGAGCCCGGTGGTGGTGGGCCGCAGCGCCGACCTGCGCGTGGCGGCCGAGCGCATTGCGGTGGGCAAGGGGCAGAACGCCGGGCAGCTGTGCGTCTCGCCCGACGTGGTGTGGGTGGCGCGCGAGCAGGCAGATGCTTTCGTGGCCGCCCTGCGTGAGATGTACGACGGCCTGTTTCCGACCACGCGCGACAACCCCGATGTGGTGCCGGTGGTCAACGAGCGTCACTTCGCTCGCGTGCAGGGCTATGTGGCCGACGCGCAGGCCCGCGGTGCCCGGGTGGAGACAGCCGGAGGCGCCGACGCCGGTGACGCGGCCAACCGCCGCCTGCCCTTGTCCATCGTGGTGGAGCCCGCAGCTGACAGCGACATCGCCCGCCACGAGATCTTCGGCCCGGCGGTCATGCTGCGCCTGTATGACGACGTGGGCCAGGCGATCGACGCCATCAACGCCGATGGCCGGCCGCTGGCGCTGTACTACTTCGGCCAGGACGCTGCCGAGCAGCAGCGCGTACTGGACCAGACGCTCTCGGGCGGCGTGGCCGTCAACGACGTGCTGATGCACGCCGCGCTGCACGACGCGCCGTTCGGCGGCGTGGGGGCCTCGGGCATGGGCCACTACCACGGGCGCGAGGGCTTTCTGGAGTTCAGCCATACGCGCTCCGTCTACCAGGCCGGTGCGCATGACCCGCGCCGGGAGTGGGGCATGCTGCCGCCCTACGGACCGCACCTGTTGCCCATGATGCGCGCGGCGGTCACGCCGTGAGTGCCGCGCAGGACAGGCCGGGCGACCCGGCCTACAGCACCCGCCAGGCCTGGGGCATGGTGCTGGCGCTGACCCTGGTCAACGTCATGGCGCAGGTGGACCGCTTTGCGATGACGCTGCTGGTCACCCCCATGCAGAAGGACCTGGGCTTGAACGACACCCAGACCGGCCTGATTGGCGGCCTGGTCACTGGGGTGTTCTATGCCCTGGCAGGCCTGCCCCTGGCCCGCCTGGCCGACCAGATCAGCCGCAAGACGCTGATCATCGTGGGCATCATCGGCTGGAGCCTGATGACCATGGCCAGTGGCCTGGCCGTGGGCTTCTGGACACTGTGCATTGCGCGTTTGCTGCTGTCGGTGGGCGAGGCCTCGCTGGGCCCGGCGGCCAACTCGATGATCAGCAA
>CAYSOD010000388.1:0-4172 GCA_964432385.1 uncultured Rubrivivax sp. | reverse complement strand
GGATCGAGTTCGAGATCAGCCGCGCTGATCCCGTGGCCAACCATGCCAAGTTCGCGACAGCCCGATTCCTGGAAGTCAGGGCCGCAGACGAAGTCTTTGTGTCGATGGTCAGCCGCCACGTCGTGTCAGGCCGCGCCGCCCTGGCCGCCGGCACAGCCCTTGCCATGAGGGCGATGGGGGTGCCCGCATTCCAGGTGGACCTGCTGCCGCACCTGGATGCGGCCTCTATCAAGCAGCTCAACGCCACCCCGAGGCAGGACCTGGCACTGAACCGGGACTTGCAGGTCCGCCGGGAAGTCGGTCGTGTTCTGGAAGTCGGGCAGGCGGAGGTCACGGGCTCAGGTCACCGCATCCACAAGGCCGACAACGCGTGGACCGTCAGCCTGAACATTCGTGAGTGGAACCGCCAGATGACCGTGCCGGAGGGAGCCGCACAGTGGGGCCGTCGCCCAGTGCAGTACTTTGCCTTCGATCCAGGCTCCGGCCATTTCGCACCTTCCAAGTTCAGTGCCTTTGTCCCATCCCCACTGGGCGGCAGTGCTGGCCACCTGCACAATGGACTGCGTCCTCAGCCTGTTGCGATGAGCATGGCTCTCTACGCCATGCTCGGTGAGGGAGACGCTCGGTTTGACGGCCACATCGCCAGGCGGCATCTCGAAGCACGTCTGGGTTTTCGCCCCCTGTCTTTGTCGGAACTGCCCCAGGACATTGCACGAGCCTTTCGGGATTGGCACTCACGCTGGGAGAGCGTGGTTCCACTGCGCGCATCGGGTGTTGTCTTGCTGCCGCCCAGGCGATGATGGACTCGACGCTCGCAGCGACCGCGAATTGCGTGGACGAGCCGGCATGAAGCAGCACGCGTGCATGGCCTCTCAGTCAGCGCCGTCCGACCGAAGGTGAATTGCTCTCATCGTCACCCCCTCAAACCCCAACTCCGCCGTCCCCATGAACGCCGCAACGACGAAGCCGCTCAGTCGCCCAAAGGCCGCCTGACCTTCAGGCTCCCACTGGGCCTGCGGGTCGCGCTGAAAGTCTTCCCACAGGCGCAGCGCCTTCGCATGCATGGCGCCGAGGGCCTGGTCGAGCACGAAGCGCAGGTTCTGGCCCTCGCAGGCGCGAGGGTCCAGGTTCATCAGCGGAATCAGCGATTCACCCAGTTGCGCCCGGCTGTGCCAGGGCATGCGGGTGTAGCGCGGGTCGTCGGTCATGGCTGCGGCCAGTTGGGCGGCCGGCCGCAGCCATTGATCTGGCGCCGCCTTGCCGCTGAAACCGTCCACCATCGCCTGGATGCAGGGCAGCACCAGCGCCTGCACCACGGGAGTTGAGCCCAGGTAGTTGGGCTGGCTGGCCGCCTGCAGAGCCAGCACCAGGCCGTCGACGGCGGGTTCTTCGCCATAGCCGATGAGCATGTCACCCACCAGATCCCGCAGGATGGCCAGGTCTTCCTCCTCGCGCGTGATGCCGTATTGCCCAGGGTGTCGGTTCACCTCCGCCAGTTGCACCTGCCAGTGACCGGGCTTCTTCGGCACGGGCGCCAGGTGCAGGCGATAGATGGCCATGCCTGTCCAGCTGCGGTGGAAGTGCAGCACGCCGTCTTCCAGGAAGGCGAACCACTTCTGCTCCTGCACAGTGGGGATGAAGCCGCGCACCACCTGAGCCATCTCTTCGGGCGTGAAGACGCGCTGATAGGCCAGCGTCGCCCGTTTGGCGGGAAAAGGACGGTTCTGCCAGTCCTCGCGCCGCGCGATGGGGCGCTTGAGTGGCAAAGGCCGGGGCAGGGCGCTCTGGGCTGCTTCCAGCACGGCCAGGTCGCGCTCACGCCCGGTGGTGTCTGTGGTTTGCTGGATGAGTTGGCGCGCCTCGTCCGGCAGTGCCCAGCGCAGGCGGCTGGTCTCGCGGCTGCTGAAGTCCAGGTCCACCGTACGCGGGTCTGCGGTCATCAGGAAGAAATGGCTGCGGGTGGTGGTGCCGCCGAAGGTGCTGGGCAACGGCAGGAGGATGCGGGCCCGAACGCCGGTTTCCTCCAGCACCTCGCGCAGCGCAGTCTCACGCGGGCCCTCACCTGGCTCGGGCCGGCCCTTGGCAAAGCTCCACACATAGCCGCCGAAGTGTCCGGCCACCTCGCGCAGCAGCACGCGTCCCTCAGGGTCCACCACCACGCCGCCAAAGGCACGCGGCTTGCCCACCGGGTTCTTCTCGGGCCAGGGCAGGCCCTGCCAGCCGGTGCGCTCGGGCTCGGGCAGGTCTTCTTCCATGCCGTACAGGGCACTCCACACCTGGCCGTAGCGCTTGGCCCGAGCCTTGCCAGTGACCAGGGCCACCTCGTCCTTGAAATTGGCGTAGCCAATGTCGGCCACGATGCGGGGCATGGCCGCGGCCAGGTCACTGTCAGCGCACAGCATGCGCCAGGGGTAGTCGGTGCCGGCATGCGACGTGGGTGCGCTGGCCTGGGGCAGGTAGTGCTGCCGCAGGCGAAGCAGATCGCCGCGGGTGCGGCTGCGGATGGTCAGATGTGGGCCGTCCGTTTTGCGGACGATGCTGAAGAAGCCGAAGGAGGTGAAAAGCCACATGGGTTTGAAAGCGAGGGGATGGCAGGTTGGAAAAGAGCAGGGCAGACCCCTGAGGGCCAGGGATGTTGGCAGGTGGGTAGCTCATGGGGAGAGCCAGGGTGCGCTGCCGAGGGACAAATTTTTCCCTTGCGAACCGCCCAAAACCCATGTCACACTTCAACCGTCATCAAGACGTGGGCCGACGCCCACACCAACCTGCCCGGCCGGGCAAGGTGGTCAGCGAAAGCGGATGTGGCGCCAGGCAAACCCTGGTGGCAACCAAGCGGCAGCGCCAAGCGTCGGCCCTCCCAATGCGGAGGGTTTTTTCATGGTGGATTCGATTCAGGCGGCCAGCGTCACGCTGGTGGACGTGGGCGTTTACGAGGAGCGCGTGCTCCTCACCCCGATGCTGCGGCCCGAGGGCTGGGCGGAGTTGCGGGTAGAAAGCCGGCTTGACTCGGCCCGAAACCCCGGCGACGTGCATGTTCGTTACCGGGTGACGCTGGACAGGCAGGGGTTGCTGCGCTTACGCGCGGTGGTGGACGCCGTTCTGGGTGCCGGTGGCCCGGCGCCAGTCCAGTCCTGAAATCAACACAAAGCTTGTGGTGTGGTTCACCTGCCGTCGGAGACGGCAAACGAACCGGGGGGATTTGTTCCAGATTGCCACCCCTGGCGTGCTGCCGAAGTGGCTAAACAGGAGATGGAGATGAGTGTTCGAACCAAGACGCCTTCCGGCGCCGCCGCAGGCGTTGATCTTGACTACCGCCCACAGAGCTACTTCTGGGCATTGGACTCAGGCATTCGCTTGTCCAACGACATCACCGGGGCCAACCGCCGAGCGATGTACGAGCACGCAGTCCAGCAGGGCAACCACCTGCTGGCCACCACGCTGATGGCGCAGCCCGTGCTCAGCCAGGAAGACCGTCGCATGATCGGCAGCATTCACCCCGCTTTCATGGGCGGGGAGTACCTGCCTCGGCGCAAGACGCAGGAAGTGGAGATCGCCCGCATCACCATCGCGTCGACCACCCAGGATGTCACCTGCGTGTATGCCCGCAGAACCAAGACGCGCATCCACTACCGGGTGGTGGACGAGTACGAAGGCACCACCCTCAACCGTTCCACCCGCACCTCTCTCAGGCCACTGACATTGCGGCAACTGGCGGACTTCTTCCTGTCCTCCTGGGACTTGCTGGAATGCCTGGAAGTGAACTTCTTTGACGACGGCTACCCGCGTGACATGGTGCAGGGCTTCATCGTCGACGCCAGTTCAAACTTCTACGCCGACTTCGAGGACCTTGTCCGCCAACGCGTGGACGAATGGCTGGACGAAAAGCATGCTGCCCTCCAGGCGGAGGATGAAGACGATGAGTGAGGGCGTTGGCCACGGTCTGTGACTTGAGGGAATCTTGCTTCCCCAGGCACCCGACCGTTCTCGGCGCTGGTCGAGACGGGAGGGTAATCTGTATAAAACATCAGATCACGCCATGAGCCAGTGAGCCGCGATCATGTCAAAACGATCTCGGGTGAGGTGGCCACTTCCAAAGGCCAGTTCCCGTGGTCGAAGCAACAGGAGAGCCGCATGCGCAACCGCCGCACAAGAAGACAACTGAACTCGCAGCT
>CAYSOD010000387.1:0-4191 GCA_964432385.1 uncultured Rubrivivax sp. | reverse complement strand
TAGGTGAAGCCTTTGTTGCCACCTCCCAGATCCACCAGCTGGTCCGCGGTCAATACCCACTCGGCAGACTTGTCCAGGTAGGCGCCGGCCGACAGCGAGCCCTTGCCCACGCCCGTGACGGAGATGACCGTGGTAGTGCCGGCGTCGGCAGTCACACCCACGGTGACCGCCACGCCCTCGGTGGCGTCTTCATTGACCTTCGAGGCCGCACTGACGGTCAGCACGGGTGCCGTCACGGTCCCACTCTTGGAAGCGCCCCCTTGGAGGTAGCTGAACGCCACTTCGGCCACCTTGACGGTCCCGACAGCGGTCAGCTCCGCCGTGGATCCGCGCAGGACAACAGAGCTGCCAAGTCCGGAGCCCGGATTCAAGCTGTCCGTTCCAGCGGAGGTGTAGGCCGTGGTGCCGAGGCTGATCGATTTGATCCCCGCATCAGCGGCCGACTGCACCACACCACTGCCATTGACCAGGTACACGGTGGACAACTCGCTGCCCGAGATCACGCCGTCAGCGTTGGCGTCCATCAGCGCCAGGGCGCCGAAGCTCGTGCCCGTGGTATTGCCCGGATAAGTCTCGGAGAAGAGCTGGTTGCCCTTGCTGGGAGCGGCTGGGTTGGCCGTGGCGCTGTAAAAGAGCACCGCATCGTCACCCGCGCCAATCCATCCGGAGGTGTCGGCCGTACTGTCGTTGTTGACATCCAGCGTCGAGTTCACGGCATTGAGCAGCAAACCGTTGCTGTTCAGGTCTATCACCAAGGGGTCCGTGGCGGTCGCGGTGACGTTGACTTTCAAACTGTCGGTCTTGGAGGCAAATGAGCCACCCGTTGGATCGGTCGCGAAAGCCGAGATTTGCAGGGTGTACAGCCGCGGGTCGGACCCTGCGGGCACCACCATCTTCAGCCCACTCAAGTCTTCCGGCCTGAGCACGAACACCGTGCCCGCATCGTTGCGGCCACCCGCCGTGAGGTACGCACCGGCTGGCAGACCCGTGACGATGAGGGTGACCACGTCGCTGGCCTGGCCAGGGGCGGCCACTACCGCCAGTGCTCCTCCCACTGGGTCAGCGATGGTCGCCTGAGCCTGTTCTGGACGCAAGTTTCCGCTTGCGTCCGGCTTCAGGTCGGTGATGGTCAGGTTGGGAGTCAGGGCAGGTCGCAGGACGGTCACAGCGACGGCCTCGGACGTACTCGCGGAAGTTGCACCTTCTTCTGCCGTGGCCTTCACCTGTACGCTGTAAGTGCCGGCGGTCTGATCTGATGCGGGCGTCAGGCTGAGGTTGGACAGATTCCAGCCCGTCACATTGACGGTCTGGCCCAATGAACCCGTCTTCACGGTGTTGTTGGGGGTCCCATCTGTGAGTACCGTATCGGCCTTCAGCCCTGTGAGCACCAGTTCGGTCTTGAGGATTTCGGCGCCATCGGAGTTGCTCTTGGCCACGACGATGTCAGGGAAGTCGGTGGCGGTGCCGCGCAGGGTGCGGATGGACACGCCGTCGACCGACAGCACCGGCGCATCGGCCACCGGGGTCACGGTCACCGTGAAGGACTGGCGGGCTGACGTAGCGCTGGAGCCATTGCTGGTTTCGGTAGCGATGGCCTGGGCGGTGACGGACAGATCGCCGTTGTAGTTTTGCGGCGTGACCAGTTGCAGCGTGCTCATCTCTGCTGCGCTGGGGTTGGTCAGCGTGTAGATGATGGTGCCGAAGCCGGTGTCAAACGCTGGCAGGGCTTGCCTGTCGCCGCCCGTGGGGATGTAGCTCAGCTGCACCCCAGTCACCGAGGACTTCACCGCCAGCTGCACGGTCATCAGCTCGGAGCCGTCGGTATCGGCCAGCGCTGGGGTGAACCCGGCCAGGCTGATGGGCGTGTCCTCTGCGCCAGTGATGTTCTGCACCGTCAGCGTGGGGGTGTCGGCCACGGCCGTGAAACGCAGCGTGAGCGGGGCGCTGGCATTTGCGGTTTGCCCGCCTTCGGTGGAGGTCACACTCACCTGCAGCGTGGTCTCGCCCGAGACGTTGGGCGCGGGCCTGAACTTCAGACTCGCGAGCTCGGCCAGGGTGAGGCTCGCCGTGGCGCCCGCGGTCAAGTTCAGTTCTTGATCGGTGGCGTTGAGCAGCTTCGCGTTCGCGGGTACGCCGCTGATGACCACGCTCAGGCTCTCGGACCCATCGAGGTCAGGGCTGGCCGCGCGCACCAGCGGGCCCAGAGCGATGCTGGAGTCTTCCGTGGTGCGTACCGCGGTGGTGGTCACCGTGGGCGTGTCCACCACGGGCGTCACGCTGACGTCCATGGAGTAGGTGGTGCTGCGTCCACGGCCGTCGCTGACGCTGAAGCTGAAGGTATCGGGCCCGCTGTAGTTGGCGCTGGGGGTGTAGGTGTAGGCCCCAGCGGACGTGACGGTCACGGTGCCATGCGCGGGGTCGCTGGCCTTGGCGTAGCTGACCTGATCGCCTGGGTCGCCATCGGTGGCCACCGGCAAGGTGTCTGACTGGGCGGTGTCTTCCACGGCCGACACGGTGCCCGCCACGCCGCCTTCGGTCTTGCCAGCCACGGTGGGGCTGAAGTTGTTGGGCTGGGTGTTAATGGCCAGCAGGAAGTCGTCACTGGCCGGTAAGGTGCCGTCACTGGCCGTGACGCGCACGGTGAGGTTGCCCGCATCGCCCGCGGCCGGCGTGCCGCTGAAGGTGCGCGTGGCCGGGTCGAAACTCAGCCACCCCGGCAGCGCACCTCCGCTGGCCAGACTGGCGCTGTAGCTCAAGGTGTCGCCATCGGCGTCAGCGAAGGCGTCGGCCGCCACCACGATGGGCACGAGGGCCACGGTGGCCGTACCCTGGGCGTCGGGCAGCGCCTTGACCAGTCGCGGCGCATCGTTGACGGGAGTCACGGTCAGCGTCACCGTGGCTGGCGCTGACGTCAGCAGGCCGTCGCTGGCCTGGAATGTGAAGCTGTCGCTGCCGTTGTAGTCCTTGTTCGGCACGTAGTTGTACTTGCCGTCGGCCTGCATCTTCACTTGGCCCTTGGTGGGGCCGTTGACGATGGCATAGGTCAGAGCCGTGCTGTCCACATCGGTGGCGCTGCCGCTGCCGCTCAGGGCGGTGTCTTCGGCGGTGGTGGCGCTTGCCGGCTGGGCCACAGGGGCGTCGTTGACCGCCTGCACCGCCAGGGTTACCGTGGTGACAGCCGATTCGGCGCCACTGGGGTCCTTCACCTTGAAGGTGAAGCTGTCGGCGCCGTTGGAGTTGGCATTGGGGGTGTAGGTGAAGCTGCCGTTGGCCTGCACGCTGACAGCACCCTGTTGCGCAGCTCCTACCAAGGAGTAGGTCAGCGTATCGCTCTTGTCCGGGTCTGCGGCGACGAGCGTACCTGTTAGCGTCGTGTCTTCCGTGGCGGTGAACGTTGACTTCGACGCCGTAGGCGCATCGTTGGCACCCACGATGGTGACCGTAATGTTGGCCGGGTCGGAAGAAGCCAATCCGTCGCTGGCCGCCACTTGGAAGCTGACCGCCCGCGTCTGCCCCGCGCTTAGCGACTGGTCGCTTGTCAGGGGACGCACGGTGAACGTGCCGTCGGCGTTGACCGTCACGCCGGCAGGCGCGGTGCCCACCACCGCATAGACCAGCCGGTCGCCGTCGGCGTCCGTGGCGCTGATGCTGCCAGACACGCCAGTCGTGGAGTCTTCTCCCACGCTCAGTAACACGCCACTCTTGCTCGCATCGCTGAGCACGGGCCTGTCATTGACGTTGGCCACCACGGCCGTGGGCGCGCTGGTGACCGATTCAACAAAGCCCCGGTTGTCGGTGTAGCCTGCCGTGACCGTGATCGCCTTGCCCACCTGGGCTTGCGTCAAGGTAAGGGTGTCGCCCGTGGCGCCGTTGAGTGCCACCCCGCCCACCCGCCACTGGTAGCTCACGGCGCCTGCGCCGCTGCCGGAGATGCCGTCGGCATCGGCCAGCGTGTTGGCCGCCTTCAGCGTCTGACCCTCAGCCGTAATCCCGGTGATCGTTACCGTGCCGGTGGGCGTGCGGTTGGGGGAGGGTACCGTCACGTCTGAGAAGGCGAGCTTCTCCATGTTGCGCAGCGAGTCAGTGCCGTCACGGCCTCCGACTTTGTCCACCACCGTAACTTGGCCGGTGGGCTGGTCGATGCTGATGTCGTAGTCGGTCCGGGCGCCGGTGAACACGGCCGTATCGATG
>CAYSOD010000386.1:0-4200 GCA_964432385.1 uncultured Rubrivivax sp. | reverse complement strand
CGGCTGCCCTGGGGCAAGCTCTGTGCCAAGGCCGGCGCGATGTCACGCCAGGAATGGGCGGACGCCCCAGCGCCGTGCAGCAACAGCAGGTCTCGAAAGGGGTGGTCAGACCGGGCCGGGCGCGGCTCACGCGGCTCCTGCGGCGCCTGCAACTGATGAAACTGGTGGTCCGGGCCCTGCGCCTGCCCCTCAAAAATCTGCACATGCCAGCGCAGCCCGGCACCGACGACAAAGCGGCTGGCCTGCCGGTGTGGCCAGAAGGCCGGCAGCAGGCTGCCCGTGCCCTGCGTCGCTCCCTGCGCGGGCTCGGCAGAAACGTCAGCCGCGGACATGAGCGCCCTGCACAGCGCGCGACAACGCCAGCGCGTCGGCCTGCGGCAGCGCCAGGTAGCGGGCGCCCGCAGCCAAGGCGAGGGCACGGGCCGCAGGTTCGGGTCGCACGGACGTGTCGATGACGATGACGCTGCCCCCCTGAGCGCGCAGCGCACGCGCCGCGCCCAGCGCTTCCTCCTGCGCACGCGCGCGGCCGCCTTGACCATCTCGGGCTACGTTCGCGCGACCGTCAGTCAGCACCACCACCACAGGCGTGCCGCCTGCGCGGCGCACCCGCACGGCCAACGAGGCTGCGGCTTCCAGACCTGCGGCCAGGGGCGTGCCGCCCCCTCCTGGCAGGGCCGCGAGGCCGCGCTTGGCCCGCACCAGTGAGCGCGTGGGCGGCAAGATCACTTCAGCTCCTGCGCCACGGAAGGCCAGCACCGCCACCTGGTCGCGCCGCACGTAGCACTCGGCCAGCAGCAGTTCGATCGCCCCCTTGGCCTCGGCCAGGCGGTACAGCGCCGAGGAACCCGAGGCGTCCAGGGCGAAGATGGTGGTGGTCGTGCGTTTCTGCTCGTGGCGGCGCAGATGAAAGTCATCCGGCCGCACCAGGATGGGCGGCGCACCCGGGCGCGCGTGGGCGCGGCGCAAGCGCTGCCAGGGCGCGGCGGCGCGCAGCGTGTCGATCAAATGCAAACGCGCCCCGCCCCGCGGCACCCCACGTCGGGACCCGACAGGTCGCCCGAAAACGGCGGATGAGGCTGCCGCGCCGGCCCGGCCGGCATCAGACGCACGGCCCCGCACGCGTTCACCCGAGGCCAAGCGAGCCAAGAGCCCCGCCGGGATGGCTGCCACAGCCGACTCCACCAGGCGGTCTTCCAGCGCCTGGGCGTTCTCCAGGTCGAGGTCGGTCTCGGCCGCGGGCTCGGTGTCGTCGTCGGGGGGTGGCGGGGCGTCCTTCTGAGGTTCAGGAGGTTCAGGAGGTTCAGGAGGTTCAGGAGGTTCAGGAGGTTCAGGAGACTTGGCGGTCTGCGCAGGATCAGACGGCTGCGGTGGCGCCGATGCGGGCTCCTCGGGCGGCGCCTCTGCCAAGGGCTGACGGGTGGCGCGCGGTGCCAGCACCAGACGCGCTGCGACGGCGGCGTCGTCCGCATCCGCTGACGCCTCCCCCCGCAAAGCCGCCGCCGCACGTGCGCAACGCACGGCCGCCCAGGCGGCGCGGGGTGAATCCACGCCCAGGGCCAGCGTGGCGGCGCACAGGGCCTGCACGATGTCGTCCGGCACCGTCACTTCCGGCAGGCGCGAGCGTGCCCGCGCGACGTCCTGGGCCATGCCGAGGTCGGCCTGAACCGTGTCACGCACCGACAGCCCGGTCAAGTCCACCCACAAGCCCAGCCGGTCGGACAGTGCCGCCGAGGGCGGGCAGTCCTCACCCTGGGACTCGTCCAGCGCCACGACCGCCACCCGGGCCTGCAGCTGCTGGCTCAACCCGTCACGCTCCAGACGCAGAGCACCGCGGTCCAGGGCGGTGCACAGATGGGCCGCATTGACCGCCGGCATGCGCTCGGCCATGGCTGCCAAGACGATGCCGCCATGGGCCTGGGTCAGCAGGCCGGCCTGCGCCACGGGGCGCCCGGCGGCCAGCGAGGCCGAAAGGTCCAGGCCGCCGATCAAGCGGTCCTCGCTGGCCGAGGCCGGCAGGCGCGGTAATGGCATGCCTGGCGGCGCCAGGGCCTGCAGCAGGGCCAACCAGGCGTCCCGCACCGGCCCGGCCGGAGAATGCAACAGCACGCCCCCGAGGCCTTGAGGGTCCACCAGCAACAAGGCAGCGGCCTGGAAGGCGTCGCCGGCCTGCAACGCAGGGGCCGGATCCGAGCCTGACAGGCTCTCAGGCCGGGAAGAGTTCGGCGAGGGCACGGTCCACCCGCACGGTGGCGTCGGACTCGTCCAGCGGGTCTCGGCGCAGGCGGTGACGCAGGGCCGGGCGGGCCACCTGGCGCAATTGCGCATCGCCCACGACCTTCGCGCCGTCCAAGGCCGCCAGGGCGCGGGCCGCACGCATCAGGGTGAGCTCGCCGCGCAGGCCGTCGGTGCCCAGGGCCATGCACAACTGGGCCGCACGCTCCAGCGTGGCATCAGGCACCTCAACGTCAGCCAGGCGCTGACGTGCTGCCACGATGCGTTTGCGGGTGCGGTCCTCGTCCTTCTTCCACTTCGCGGCAAAGCCCTCGGGGTCACGCTCGTAGGCGTCCCGGCGCTTGACTACCTCCACGCGCGTGGGCAAGTCGGTGGGCGTCTTCACGTCCACGGCCAAACCGAAGCGGTCTTGGAGTTGCGGGCGCAACTCACCCTCCTCCGGGTTGCCGCTGCCCACGAGCACGAAGCGCGCCGGGTGGCGCACGCTCAGGCCCTCGCGCTCCACCACGTTCTGGCCCGAGGCCGCCACGTCGATCAGCAGGTCCACAAGATGGTCTTCCAGCAGGTTCACTTCGTCGATGTACAGAAAGCCCCGGTGAGCCCGGGCCAGCAGCCCCGGCTCGAAAGACTTCACGCCCTGGCTCAGCGCGCGCTCGATGTCCAGGGCGCCCACCACGCGGTCTTCGGTGGCGCCCGGCGGCAGGTCCACCACGGGCACGGGGACCTTGGGGGTCTTGTTCCTGGCACGCGCCTCGCAGACTTGCGCGCTGCCGCAGGTGGGCGGGGCCTTGGGGTCGCAACCGTAGCGGCAGCCCGCCACCACGGTCATGGGCGGCAGCAGGGCCGCCAAGGCCCGCACAGCGGTGGACTTGCCCGTTCCTCGGTCGCCAAAGATCAGCACGCCCCCGACCCCCGCGTCCACGGCAGCGATCAGCACGGCGAGCTTCATCTCGTCCTGCCCCACGATGGCGCTGAAGGGAAAGGGTGTCTGCATCCAGAAAGTCCATGACACCCGACACGCCCGGTTGACGCGTTGATGTGTCAATTCAACAAGAACTCGTTTCAGTATAGCGACCGGTTCCCGGGATGGACAGCCCGGACCTGGGGCTCACGCGCGAGCAAGCAGCCACCTGCGCTACCATCCCGACCCCATCCACACAGCCCCTGGATCCACACCATGACCCGCTGTGACAGTGCGAGGCCGCACGCCCTCGCTCGTCTGTTCTGTTCGAAACCCCGCGCCGCCGGGTTTCCTCGCCGAGCCGTCCTGCTGGCCCTGACCAGCGGACTGTGGTGGGGAGCAAGCGTCCAGGCGCAGCCTGGACCGCCCGCCGGCCACCGAAGTTTTCCGGCGCACGCGCTGCGCGGAGAGTTGCTGGTGGGCGCCGTGCCGGCCGCACTGCTCAACGGCCAGGCTGCGCGGCTGGCTCCCGGCGCGCGCATCCGCGGTGAAGACAACCTCCTGCGCCTGCCCAGCAGCTTGATCGGTCAACCCGTGATCGTGCACTTCACGCAGGAACCTTCGACCGGGATGCTCATGGACGTGTGGATCCTGAACCGCGTCGAGTTGGGCAACACCCCCTGGCCTGCCAGCCCGGCCGAAGCCGCCACCTGGCGCTTCGACCCCTTGAGCCAGCGCTGGGCGCGCCCCTGATTCCCACCCGCCACGCGCTTGCCTCCCACCGCGTCGGGCGCTCCTTGCCAGACCAGACCTCCGTCATCTTATGAACACCGCGACCCCCACCCCTGACACCGCCCCAGACACCGGCTCCGGCGCGCCCACGGCCTCCAAGAAGGTCTACATCCGCACCTTCGGCTGCCAGATGAACGAGTACGACTCGGACAAGATGGCCGACGTGCTGCGCGCCGCCGACGGCTACGAGCCCACGCCCGACCCCGAGCAGGCCGACCTCATCCTGTTCAACACCTGCTCGGTGCGCGAAAAGGCGCAAGAGAAGGTCTTCAGCG
>CAYSOD010000385.1:0-4201 GCA_964432385.1 uncultured Rubrivivax sp. | reverse complement strand
TGATGCACACGGGTGCCGCGATGCTGGAGTCTGCCAATGGGTTGCTGGCCACCAGTGCCGCGCAGCTGGGCGCCCGGGGCCTGGCCACGGTGGCCGCGGACACGGCAGGGCAGGTGGATGCAGGCAGCGCCGCGGGAGCTCAGTACGCCCTGGAAGGCAGCGTCTTCATCGGCGGTGCGGTGGTGCAGTGGCTGCGCGACGGGCTGCAGGTCATCCGCTCCAGCAGCGAGGTGCAGGCCCTGGCTGAAACCGTGCCCGATACGGGGGGTGTGCACTTCGTGCCCGCCTTTACTGGCCTGGGGTCGCCCTACTGGAACCCGGATGCACGTGGCGCCATCGTGGGCCTCACGCGCGGAAGCACCGCGGCGCATATCGCCCGGGCTGCGCTGGAGAGCATCGCTTTCCAGAGCGCGGCCTTGCTGCAGGCCATGAGCCGTGACGCCGCGGCTGCGGGCGCAGCGCCAGTCACTGAACTGCGCGTGGACGGCGGTGCCTGCGTGAACGACCTGCTGATGCAGTTTCAGGCGGACTTGCTGGGCATCCCGGTGGTACGGCCCACGGTCACCGAGACCACGGCACTGGGGGCGGGCTACTTGGCTGGCCTGGCGGTGGGCGTATGGCCCGATGCGGCAGCGCTGGCCTCGCAGTGGCAGGTGGAGCGCCGTTTCGAGCCGGCCATGTCGCGCGACGAGGCGGCGGCTCGCATGGCCGGCTGGGAACGTGCGGTCGGGCAGGCAGTGGCATGATCCGCCGCTTTCGCACCTGCCGGCTTTTCGACGTCTCCCCTGATGACCAGTCTTGCGCGTCTTTCCCCGCCCCCTGCGGCCGTGCTCTTCGATCTGGACGGCACCCTGCTCGACACGGCTGGCGACATTGCCCTGGCGTTGTCGCGGGCGTTCGCTGACCACGGCCATGAGGGCCCGCCGCCAGCGGCCGTGCGCCAGATGATCGGCAAGGGCGCCCCCGTGCTGGTGGAGCGCGCCGTGGCGGCGCAAGGCGTGACGGTGGATGCCGCCGGCCAGGCCGCACTGCTGGATCGCTTTTTTCACCACTATGGCCGCCTGCAGGAGGTCGACGAGTGCGCTGCCGAGCCTTACGACGGTGCCCGTGAGGCCCTGGCTGCGTTGCATGAAGCCGATGTACCCCTGGCGGTGGTCACTAACAAGTACCACCGGTTTGCCACGGGCTTGCTGCAGCGGCTGGACTTAGCGCGCTACCTGCGCGTGGTGGTGGGCGGCGATACCTGCGAGCGCCGCAAACCCGACCCCATGCCCCTGCTGCACGCCTGCACACAGCTGGGTGTGTCGCCGGCCGCTGCGCTGATGGTGGGGGACTCCGCCAACGACGTGGAAGCTGCCCGCGCCGCCGGCATGCCGGTGGTGCTGGTGCCCTACGGCTACACCGAGGGCCAGGACCCCCGTTCCTGGCCTTGTGACCACATGGTCGAGACCCTGGCCCATCTGCCGGCGTTGATCGGGCTGGGAGTCGTCAAGCCATCCTGAAGGTCACCTGATGGCAGTGCGCATGACAGGCGCCCACCACGGAACCGAGACACAAGAGAGAGACATCCATGGGACCGCTTCACGGCTTGCGCGTCGTAGAACTTGCCAGCATAGGGCCCGGGCCCATGTGCGCCATGCTGCTGGCCGACCTGGGTGCGGACGTGATCCGCATCGACCGCCTCGAGCCCAGTGGTCTGGGCGTGCCCATGAACGCGCGCTTCGACGTGAATGCCCGCAGCCGACGCTCGGCAGCACTGGACCTGAAATCGCCGGCCGGGCGCGACGCCGTGCTGCGCATCGTGGAGCGGGCTGACGTGCTGATCGAAGGCTTTCGCCCGGGCGTGGCCGATCGCCTGGGTCTGGGCCCGGTCGAATGCCACGCGCGAAACCCTCGGCTCGTGTACGGCCGCATGACCGGCTTCGGCCAGACAGGCCCCTTGGCCCAGGCCGCGGGCCACGACCTCAACTACATCGCGCTCACGGGCGCGCTAGACGCCATCGGGGCGGCGGGTGGCGCCCCGGTGCCCCCGCTGAACCTGGTGGGCGACTACGGCGGCGGTGCCTTGTACCTGGCCTTCGGCCTGATGGCGGCGCTGTTCGAGCGCCAGAGCTCGGGGCGCGGGCAGGTGGTGGACGCCGCCATGGTGGATGGCGCTGCCTCGCTGATGTCCATGTTCCACGGCATGCTGGCGGCAGGTGGCTGGCCCGGAAAGCGCGGTGAAAACCTGCTGGACGGTGGCGCCCCTTTCTACGGCGTGTACGAAACGGCCGACGGCAAGCATGTGTCCATCGGCTCGCTGGAGCCCAAGTTCTATGCCGAGATGGTCAAGCGCCTGGGGTTGGACGAGCGCTTCCTGCGCCTGCAGGGCGACGCCTCGCAGTGGCCCGCGCTGCGCGAAGCCATCGCCGCGGCGGTACGTACCCGTACCCGCGACGAGTGGAGCGCCTTGCTGGAAGGCACGGACGTCTGCTTTGCGCCCGTGCTGGCTCTGGGCGAGGTGCACAAGCACCCCCACGCCGTGGCTCGAGGCACCTATGTGGAAGTGGCCGGTGTGGTGCAACCTGGCCCGGCGCCCCGCTTCGACCGCAGCGTGCCCGATCACCCCCGGCCCGCGCCCGCCATCGGCGCTCATACGGCCGAGGTGCTGGCTGAATGCGGCTTCGTCGCCGACGACATCGAGAGCCTGCGCGCTGCGGGCGTGATCCGCTGAACCTTGGCGGCTGCTGCCAGACGAGGCGGCCGGCCCATCTGCTGGCTTGGCCCTCCACTCAGCCCTTCCGGTCCCACCGACTGCCCTGACCCATGTCTGAACACCTGATGCCTGCCGCCGCGATGACTGATCCGCTGATGCCTGAAGCTGTGGTCTACGACCCCTTTGCCGACGCCCGCAAGGCGGCTTCTGTCATCGTGCTGCGCGACCTGCCCGCGGGCGGTGTGGAAGTGCTGATGCTGCGCCGCGCCGAGCGTGATGGTGATCTGCGCAGCGGTGCGGCCGTCTTTCCTGGTGGCGTGCTGGATGCGAGGGACCGCGAGGCGCACCGGCATTGCCTGGGCTGGGACGATGAGGCCGCGAGCTGTGCTCTGCATCTGGCCGAGGGCGGCCTGGACTACCTGGTGGCTGCCGCGCGCGAGTGTTTCGAAGAGGTGGGGCTGCTGTTTGCCGGAGAGCTCCATCAGGACAAGATGGCGCAGGCCCACGCCCACTGGCGCGAGCCCATGCAGCGCGGCGAGCGTTCCATCGCGGCGCTGTGCGAGGAGTTGCAGCTTCGCATCGACCTGCGCAACTGGGCCTACTTCAGCCACTGGCTCACGCCACCCGGCGCGCCCAAGCGCTTTGACACCCGTTTCTTCGTCACGCATGCCCCGATGGGGCAGACCGCCGAGGCCGATGGTGGCGAGGCGGTGGAGCTGATGTGGCTCACCCCGGCGCAGGCGCTGGACCCGGCGCGTGGCCTGAAGCTGCTGCCGGTGACGCGCCGTACCCTGCAGGTGCTGGGCGGCTTTGCCAGCGCCCAGGCGGCGCTGGACCACGCGCGTGCCCAGGCCGAGGTGCCGCTGACCATGCCGCGGCGGGCGGAGTCGGCCAAGGGCCAGCGCGTGGTCTTGCCCGACGAACACGCCTGGGCCGAGATCGGACGGATCGACCCCTCCGGACAGCTGACGGCTCATGCCGACATCGTGGCCGGCCGGGTGGTGCGCTTGTCGCCACGCGTGATCCGCGTGACCGCGCCCAACGCCGGGATGATGACCGGCCCCGGCACCAACAGCTACCTGGTGGGCTGCCCGCAGTCCAACCGCTGGACGGTGATCGACCCCGGCCCGGCCGACCCCGTGCATCTGCAGGCCCTGCTCGCGGCAGCCCCCGGGCCCATCACCCAGATCCTGGTGACGCACACCCATGTGGACCACTCCCCTGGCGCAGCCCTGTTGCAGTCCATGACGGGTGCCCCCGTGGCCGGCCGCCGGCCCGACCATCTGCCCGGCCAAGACGCCACCTTCAGCCCGCAGCGTGAGCTGGTGGGCGGCGAGCTCCTGGAGCTGGGGCCCAGCACCACGCTGCGCGTGCTGCACACCCCGGGCCATGCCTCCAACCACCTGTGCTACCTGCTGCAAGCCGAGAAGACGCTCTTCACGGGCGACCACGTGATGCAGGGCAGCACGGTGGTGATCAACCCGCCTGATGGCGACATGGCTGTGT
>CAYSOD010000384.1:0-4201 GCA_964432385.1 uncultured Rubrivivax sp. | reverse complement strand
GGCAGCCACAACGTCGGCATCACCCTCGTCAATGGCGGCACGCTCTACATCGACGACGGCAAGCCCACACCCGAGGCCATCGGGCCCACGCTGCGCAATCTGCGAGAAATCTCGCCCACCGTGTACTTCAACGTGCCCAAAGGCTTCGAGATGATCGTCCAGGCCATGCGCAGCGACCATGTGCTGCGCGACAGCGTGTTCCGGCGCTGCCAGGCCATGATGTTTGCCGGGGCCGGGCTGTCACAGGCCGTGTGGGACGAGCTGGACCGGCATGCCGAGGCGGCGATTGGCGAGCGCCTGCGCATGATCACCGGCCTGGGCATGACCGAGGCCGCGCCCACCTGCACCTTCGCCGTGGGCACCGACACCGCCTCCGGCCACATCGGTCTGCCCGTGCCGGGTGTGGAGGCCAAACTCGTGTGGGACGCCGCTGCGGGCAAGACCGAGATCCGCTTTCGGGGGCCGAACGTGATGCCGGGCTACTGGCGCGCGCCCGAGCAGACCGCCGAGGCCTTCGACGACGAAGGCTTCTACCGCACGGGGGACGCGGTGCGCTGGATCGACGAGGCCAACCCGCAGCGCGGGCTGCGCTTTGACGGCCGCATCGCGGAGGACTTCAAACTGGCCACCGGCACCTTCGTGAGCGTGGGGCCGCTTCGCGCGCGCCTTGTACGGGAGGGCGACCCTTGCGTGTGGGACGCCGTGATCACGGGCTTGAACCGCAATGAGGTGGGCGCCCTCGTCTTCCCGCGCCTGGACGACTGCCGCCGCCTGGCCGGCCTGCCGGCCAGCGCGGACGCGCTTCAGGTGCTGCGGCATCCAACCGTGCAGGCCTTCTTCCAGGCGCTGCTGGACCGGCTGCAACACGGCGCCACTGGCAGTGCCTCGCGCGTGGCGCGGCTGCACGTCATGCACCAGCCACCGTCTCTGGACGTGGGCGAGGTCACCGACAAAGGCTCCATCAACCAGCGCGCCGTGCTGACGCACCGCGCGGCGCTGGTGGAGCGGCTGCATGAGGCCGGCGTGGATGATGTGGAGGTTCTGCGATCGGGACCTGCGCCTACCAACTGAAGCAGCCACTGCACATGGTAGACCCAAGTCGACTATATTCGGTCTGAATTTGGTCTCACCGGAGAGCACCGTGCGCTACTCAACGCAAGTCAAACCCATCAGCTACCTCAAGGCTCACGCAGCCGAGATCTTGTCGTCATTGGCGGAACAGCAGGAACCCTTGGTGATCACGCAGAACGGCGAAGCCAAGGCCGTACTCGTTGACGTGGCCAGTTATGAGGCCACGCAAGAGACCTTGGCCCTGCTCAAAGTGCTGGCACTGGGCCAGCAGGAATGGGCAGCTGGCAAAGTGAAGCCGGTTTCAGAAGTTGTTGCACGCTTGAGAGCCAAGAAAGTCACTGTCTGATGGGCCAGGCATACCGTGTCTTGCTCACCCAGGGTGCGGAGCAGGACCTCGAAGCCATCTACGACTACATCGCAGAGTTCGACAGCCCAAAGAGAGCGATCTACGTCCTCGACCGGTTGATGGCCACGGCAGCGCAATTGGCCACCCTGCCGGACAGAGGCAGCTACCCTAGAGAACTGCTGGCGCTGGGCATCAAGGACTACCGGCAGGTGTTCTTCAAACCCTATCGGTTGATCTACCGTGTCAGCGAGCAGGACGTCGTCGTCTTCGTGATCGCCGACGGGCGCCGCGACATGCAATCCCTGCTGACGAGGCGCCTGCTCGGGGCTTGATCAAACCCCCGTAGGCCTTGAACCTAGCTTCCGGGGATTCAGGCCCTTAGCGACCGTGCCGGACTGTGGGCCCTCAAGGCGAGGGGCGACCTGGCCCTTAGTGTGGACCTGTTCCAACTTCAAACGGCCGTGCGTGTAACAACGCTACGCAAGGGAGTGCATGATTTCTTGACGCGGGTAATTCCCGTTTCGCCAACGAAAAGCATTCCCATACGCTACACGCATCTGGTCAGCCACTCCAAGTAGCAGCGGCAACTTCGGCCCCTAGAACCCGGTCAACTGGCAGGCCGATTTCAAGGGAGTCCATATGTCAATTCTCTCGGGTTCGTTTTCCCTCTTCGACGAGCGCTCTTGGCGCCTGGACGCCTCCCAGATCACCTATGCCGGGCAGGTCCTCACAGGTACCGCCGGAAAGGACACATTGGAAGGCGGAGTCGGCACAGACACCCTCCAGGGCGAAGGTGGTGACGACTACCTGTTCGGGGGGCTGGGAATGACCTTCTCAATGGCTGGGCAGGCAACGACACCCTGACAGGTGGGGAAGGTAATGACTCCATCTATGGCGGAGACGGCACGGACACAGCCGTCTTCGTGGGGCCGCGCAAGAATTACTCCATCACCTGGTCGGCAGGTTCGTCTGCCTTTACGGTGACCTCCTCGGCCGAGGGCACAGACACGCTCACTGGCATTGAGACGCTGACGTTTGCTGATGGGCCGTACGCAGCGAGCACGCTGCAGAACAACACGGCGCCGACCCTGAGCACCGTTTCAGTGCTTTCGGGAGCCGTCGAAGACACGGCCTTTTTGATCTCGTGGTCAGCGCTGGCTGCGGCTGCTGACGAGGCCGATGCACAGGGTGACCCCATAGCATTCCGGGTTGAGGCGGTCAGCAGCGGGGTTCTCACCAAGAACGGCCTGGCCATCACGCCTGGCAGTACCACGCTGGCTCAGGGCGAGACCCTCGCATGGACACCATCGGCAAACGCAAACGGCACGCTGGCGGCCTTCCAAGTTCGCGCCGTGGATGCGTCGTTGGCTTCCGCTGTAGCAGCTCAGGTCTCGGTCGCGGTAACAGCGGTCAACGATGCGCCTGTGGTGGCCGCCCCGCTGGCCGACCGCTCGGTCACCCTGGGTTCGAGCCTGAACTTCAGCTTCGGTGCGAACGCGTTCACGGACGTTGAGACTGCCAATCTCACCTACACCGCCACCCGTGCTGACAGCTCAGCCCTACCGGCCTGGCTGAGCTTCAACGCAGGCACGCGCACCTTCAGCGGCACGCCCGCCTCCGGCGACCTCGGCACCGTCTCCGTCAAGGTCACCGCCAGCGACGGCAGCCTGTCGGCCAGTGATGTGTTCGACTTGGTGGTCAGGCAGCGGCCCAACACCGCTCCTGTGGCTGCGAACGCAGTGGGCAACACCAGCGAGGACACGGCACTCACCGCTAGCCTGCCCACCGCCACCGATGGCGAGAGCGACCAGGTCACCTACGCCAAGGCCACCAATCCAAGCAACGGCACGGCAACAGTCACTCCGAGCGGCAGTTACACCTACACCCCCACGGCCAACTACAGCGGCTTGGACAGCTTCTCCTACACCGTCAGCGACGGCCAGGGAGGCTCCAACACCTACACGGTGAGCCTGACCGTCACTGCGGTCAACGACACCCCGGTGGCAACAGGTGGATCCTCATCCACCACCGAGGACACCCAGGCCACTGGCACGCTGTCAGCCACCGACGTCGACAACGCGAGCCTGACCTACGCCGTGGTGTCACAACCCGCCAACGGCAGCGTGACGCTTGGGGCCAACGGCTCCTACACCTACACCCCGGCGGCCAACTTCAACGGCTCGGACAGCTTCACCTTCAAGGCCAACGACGGCAGCGCGGACTCCAACACCGCCACCGTGACGATCACCGTCTCTGCGGTCAACGATGCGCCTTTGGTGGCCACCCCGCTGGCCGACCGCTCGGTCACCCTGGGTTCGAGCCTGAACTTCAGCTTCGGTGCGAACGCGTTCACGGACGTTGAGACTGCCAATCTCACCTACACCGCCACCCGTGCTGACAGCTCAGCCCTACCGGCCTGGCTGAGCTTCAACGCAGGCACGCGCACCTTCAGCGGCACGCCCGCCTCCGGCGACCTGGGCACCGTCTCCGTCAAGGTCACCGCCAGCGACGGCAGCTTGTCGGCCAGCGATGTGTTTTACGTGGTGGTAACCGAACCCCCCCGAGCCGTCTCTGGCGTGATGCAAGACGGCTACGTGGCTGGCGCCTCCATCTTCGTGGACCGCAACGGCAACGGCCTGCCCGATGCAGGAGAGGACACTGGCCTGAGAACGGACTCGTCTGGCAACTTCACCCCCACCATTTCTGGCATCGGCAACCTCATCGCCGTAGGTGGCACCAACATCGACACGGGCCTGCGCAACACGCTCACGCTCACCGCACCGC
>CAYSOD010000383.1:0-4209 GCA_964432385.1 uncultured Rubrivivax sp. | reverse complement strand
TGCACGCGCTGGAGTTGAGGCTGCCGGTATGCGAGATCGCCACAGCCTACGGTGCTCGGCCTGAGGGTTCCCACAGCAAGCTCAGCACCTACCGCGACGGCTGGCGCATCTTGATGGCCATCCTGCGGTTGTTCAAGGCCGAGCGGCCGCTGGCCTTCTTCGGCATCGGGTTTGCGGTGTGTCTGCTGAGTGCGTTCGTGCTGGCCGCGCCGTTGGCCGTGACCTATCTGCAGACGGGTCTGGTGCCGCGCATGCCCACGGCGGTGCTGTGCGCGTCCTTGACGCTGCTGGGCTTTTTGCTGCTGGTGTGCGGGTTGGTGCTCGACACGGTCACCCAGGGGCGGCTGGAGGCCAAGCGCCTGGCCTACTTGCGGGTGCCGGCCGTAGGAGAGCGCAGCTCGGCAGACGCCTGACCCCTGCGCTGCCCGGCCCAGTGCGGCAGGAGGTCAAGCCTTGATCGCCACCGCGTAGACGTTCTTGCCCAGCAGCCGGCCCAGTGCTAGATCGAGCAGAGCACTCAAGGGGAACACAGCCAGGTCGTACAGCTTGAGCATGCGCGGGTTGATGTCGCCTTGGCCCTGGTCGGTGAGCTTGTAGAGCAGCGTCGCGGCAAATCCGATGCTGTCGGCGTACCTGGAGCGGGTGACCCGCAGGCCGGCGCGCTCGAGCTTACCCTGCAGTTCGACTCGCGTGTAGCGGCGCACATGCCCTACCTTGCGATCCATGCTGGTGTAGAGCATCTGAAAGGCGGGCACGTAGGCGAAGACCTGGCCGCCACGCTTGAGCTTGCGGCCCCAGGTTTGCAGCACCGCCTCGTCGTCGGCAATGTGCTCCAGCACATTCAGGCTGTAAATGCAGTCCACGCTGGCGTCGTCCAGGCCGTCCAGATCCTGGACAACCTGATGGCCTGCGTCCCGCAGCGCCTGGCACAGGGTGGGGTCGGTCTCCACGCACACCACGCGGCGGCCCGCCTGCGCCACCGGGCGGCTGAAGGTGCCCGCCCCGGCGCCGAAGTCCACCACCAGCTGCTGCGGCTGGCTGACTGCCAGTACCTTGTCGACCAGGAACTGGTTGTAGTTGCGGGCCAGGGCCATCACTTCGAGGTTGTCTCGGCCGGTGTACTCGGTCTGCGCTGACATGCGGCGGCTCCTGAATGCTGACTCTCAGGGACGGGAGGGGGTGAACACCACCAGCCTGGAGATCGAAAAATTGAAGGCGATGGCAACCACTGCGCCAGCAGCCAGGGGGATCAAGGGCGTTTGCCTCAGCGCCTCAAACACATGCACCAGCACAAAGAAGACCAGAAGGTTGATCAAGGCCCCGCCTACCTGGGTGGCGAAGTAGAGCAGATACTCGCGCCGTGGCGCAGACTTCTGGGCGGCTTCAAAGGTCCAGGTGCGGTTGAGCCACCAGGTGGCGCTCACCGCCGCAAGGAACGACACCGCACGCGCCTGCACGATCGTCCACCCTTGCCCAAGCAGCCAGCTCAACAACCCGCCATCGATGCCAAAGCCTACGGCCCCCACGAGGAGGAAGCGGGACAATGCAGACCAATTGCGGCGTGAAGGGGGCGCTTGCATGAGTTGGAGCTCGGTCTCACCGGCGCCCGCAGTCTGGCACACCCCGACCTGACGCCCATGAACCTCTCCACTTACCTGCAATGGTCCGGTGCTGTGCCCGTGCTCGTGGTGCTGGGCTTCTTGGTGCTGTGCGGGGTTCTCGGGCAGGCCGCACTGTCGGCGCTGCTGGGCCGCTCTCGTGCAGCGCGTCAGGCCCAGCACGAATGGCCAGCACCTTTGCGGGCCTTCGTGACCGCCACGCTGGGCATGTGCCTGCTCATCTTCGCGCTCTTCCTGCTCGCCCTGGCGGGCCAGTTGCACAGATTTGGTGTTGCCGCGGCCGTGGGGCTGGGATTGGCGGCTGCTTCTTTGCGGCTGTGGCAAGAACGCGGGGGAGCGGGCCGTCCTTGGCCAGGGGCCCGTGACCCCTGGTGGGCCGGTGCAGCGCTGGCCCTGGTGCTGCTGCTGTGGCTGGTGTGGCGTTCGGTGCAGCCGCCCGGCCTGTGGGATGACACCATGTACCAGCTGCCGCAAGCCCGGCTGTTCGCGCAGACGCATACCCTGGCGGTCGACCCCTATCTGCGCTTTCCGTTTTTCCCTTACAACGCCAACCTCCTGTTTGCTGCGGCGCTGCTGTTCGGTAACGAGGTGGACGCCCAGATCATCGCCACGCTGCCCTTGTTCCTGGTCGGTTTGGGGCTGCTGGGCCTCGGCCGGCACCTGACGGGCTCTTATGTCGTGGGCTGGTTGGCGGTGGCGCTGCTGGCCGGCCTGGGCCCGGTGCACGAGACGATGGGTTTTGCCTACGTCGACCAGCACTTGGCGCTTTACGCCTGGGCTGGCATCGTGATGCTGGCCCTGGCCCTGCAGGCCCCAAGAAACAGCGCGCTGCAATCGCGCTGTCTGCTGCTGTGCGGCGTGTTCATGGGCACGGCGGCGGGCACCAAATTCTTCGGCCTGGTGATGGCGGCTTGGCTTCTGGTGCTCATGCTGCTGAACCACAGGCCGCTGGGCAGCTCGTGGCGGTGGTACGTGCTGGCGGGTTGTGTGTTCGGACTGGGCTGGTATGTACGCAGTGCGGTGATTTCGGGCGATCCGATACACCCCATGGGCGGCGCCTGGTTCGGGCACTATCTTTGGAACGCGGAAGACCTGGCTTCCGCCCGTACTGAGCAGGCCACCCATGGCGCGGGTAGAGGCTGGCTCGCAGCCTGGAAGGCACTGCAAGTGGCTGGCGTCCTGCCGCTGGCGCCTGCGGTGCTGGCGCTGGCCGTTCCCGGCCTCAGGACCCGCGTGTGGGCTTCGGTCTACGCCGCCTTCATGGGCTATCTGCTCTTCTGGTTCTTCACTTCGCAGGTGGCGCGCTACACCGCCCCGATGCTGGCGGCGGGGGCTTTCGTCTCGGCTGCTGCCCTGCTCACCGTTGTTCGCGCGCTGCTGGGCCGGTGGGCGCAGGGGCCCGCGGTGGACAGGCTGCGGGCTGTGGCGTCATGGGGCGTGGGCCTTGGCTTGTGCGCGGTGGTGCTTCAGCAAGGCCACCAGGCCTTCCAGCGTCAAGCCGCCACCTGGAACGCGACCGTGCTCTCCCGGTCTGGCTACGAGCTGTTCGTGAAGGCCGGATCGCTGTCAGCCCTGCACGGGCCGGTGCTGTTTCAAATGGGGTACGAGAACGCTGTCTACTTCTTCGGAGGCACGGTGGCCGGCGATTGGTTCGGCCCGGCACGCTACACCTCGCTCTTGCGCTGCGCAGAACGCTGCGAGGTCACTGGCCCTGAAGCGCTGGCCGATGCAGCCCATCGCCATGGGGCCAAGATGGTCGCTGTCCACACCAAGCGCTTTCACCTGGAGGTGGCTGCCTACCTCAGCCATTTCAGCGTGCTTCATGCCTCTCGTGACGGGGTGCTGCTGTTGTTGAGGCCGTGAGGGACGGGCGTCTGGTTCGTTACGATCCTGACCCTGGCGTTGGTGGGTTCTGGCGCTGAAGCTTGTCAAGGAGGCCGTTCATGTCCATGGACGTCGTGGATTTCGAGATCAAGGGTTCGGAGATGCAGTTCGTCGAGGTCGAGTTGGACCCCGGCGAGGCGGCCATTGGCGAGGCGGGCAGCATGATGTTCATGGATGCCGGCATTGGCATGGACAGCGTGTTTGGTGACGGCAGCGCGCAGCAAGGCGGCTTCTTCGGCAAGCTGCTGGGCGCGGGCAAGCGCCTGGTGACCGGCGAGTCGCTCTTCACCACGATCTACACCAACCAGAGCGCGTCGAAGCAGCGCGTGGGGTTTGCCGCGCCTTACCCCGGCAAGATCCTGCCCATGAACCTGAAGCAGCTGGGCGGCATGCTCATCTGCCAGAAGGACGCCTTCCTGTGCGCCGCGCGCGGGGTGTCGCTGGGCATCTACTTCCAGCAGAAGCTCTCGGTGGGCTTCTTCGGCGGCGAGGGCTTCATCATGCAGAAGCTCGAGGGCGATGGCCTGGCCTTTGTGCACGCAGGAGGCACGGTGGTGCGGCGCGACCTCCAGCCCGGCCAGACCCTGCTGGTGGACACGGGCTGCCTGGTGGCCCTGACGCCCAATGTCAACTTCGAGATCCAGTACGTGGGCAAGATCAAGACGGCGCTGTTCGGCGGCGAGGGTCTGTTCTTCGCCAAGGTCAC
>CAYSOD010000382.1:0-4210 GCA_964432385.1 uncultured Rubrivivax sp. | reverse complement strand
AGGTGAGCAGTCGCATGCAGGACACGGCGGGCGTCTTCGCCTGAAACGCTTGACCGTAGCCCTGTCACCCGCCGGTGCCCTGACCGACGTGGCCGGCCTGAAGGTCGGTCACTTCACCGACCCGCGTCGGCCCACCGGCTGCACCGTCGTGCTGTGCGAAGCAGGTGCGGTGTGCGGCGTGGACGTGCGCGGTGGCGCTCCGGGCACGCGCGAGACCGACCTGCTGAAATCCGAAAACACCGTGGACCGCGTGCATGCGGTGTTGCTGACGGGCGGCAGCGCCTTCGGCCTGGGCGCGGCCACGGGCGTGATGCAGTGGCTGGAGGCGCAGGGTCTGGGCCTGAAGGTCGGCCCGGCCCTGGTGCCCATCGTTCCGTCGGCCGTGCTGTTCGACCTGTGGGTGGGCGATCAACGCATCCGCCCCGACGCCGCCGCTGGCCGCGCCGCCTGCGAGGCCGCCCATGCTGGCGCGCTGGCCGAAGGCAACGTGGGCGCCGGCACGGGGGCTGCCGTGGGCAAGCTCTTCGGCATCGCCCGCGCCATGAAGGGCGGCATCGGCACTGCCTCAGCCCGGCTGGGCGAGGTGACGGTGGCTGCAATGGTGGCGGTGAACGCCGTGGGCGACGTGCTGGGAGAGGATGGGCAGGTGCTGGCGGGCGCCCGCACCCCCGACGGCTTGCAGCTGGCCCACACCACGCAGGCGCTGATGCGCGGCGAAGGCCCGCAACGCCTGATGCCGGGGGCCTCCACCACCATCGGCGTGGTGGCCACCGATGCTGCCTTGACCAAGGCCCAAGCCAACAAGCTGGCGTCGCTGGCACACCACGGCCTGTCCCGGGCCATCGACCCCGTCACCACGCACGATGGCGACACCCTCTTTGCCCTGGCCACGGGCCATGCGGGCCCCGTGGGCGAGTTGAGCGGCCTGGGTGCCGTGGCGGCCGAACTGACAGCGCAGGCCATCCGTCGCGCCGTGCGCGCTGCCGAAGGCTTGCCTGCGTTCGGCCTGCCTGCGGCAAGGGACCTGGGCCGCACTGAGGCGCAGCGCTGAACGCCCGAGCCTGAGCCCGACCCTGAGCCTGAGAGCCCGAAGTGCGCCTGTCGGCCATCCTCTTCAGCCAGGGTTTCGGCACGCGGCGCGAGTGCGTGGGCCGGGTGCTGGGCGGGGAGGTGTCGATCGCCGGGCGGGTCTGCGACGACCCCGATGAGGACTTCCCCACCGACGGGCTGATGTTCAGCGTGGCCGGCCGCGAATGGCCTTTCCACGACAAGGCGCTGGTGGTCCTGCACAAGCCGGCGCACTACGAATGCTCGATGAAGCCGCGCCACCACCCCAGCGTGATGAGCCTGCTGCCCGCTCCGCTGCGCACGCGCGGCCTGCAGCCCGTGGGCCGGTTGGACGAAGACACCACGGGGCTGCTGCTGCTCACCGACGACGGCGCCCTCATCCACCGCCTGACCTCGCCCAAGAAGCACATGCCCAAGGTGTACGAGGTGACGGCACGCCACCCCCTGGATGAATCGCAGCTCCAGGCCCTGCGCACAGGCGTGGTGCTGGACGACGACCCAGCGCCCGTGGCTGCCCTGGACGCGCAGGCCACGGGCACGCACACGCTGCGCATGACACTCACCGAGGGCCGTTACCACCAGGTCAAGCGCATGGTGGCGGCCGTGGGCAACCGGGTGGAGGCCCTGCACCGCAGTGCGATCGGGGCCTACACCCTCCCGGCGAACCTGGCGCCAGGGCAGTGGCTTTGGCTGGACCCAGCGGCGCTGTACGCCTCGCGATAATTCCCTGATGCAGGTTTTTCGCGGGCTCCCGCCCCCCCATGCGCGCACGCCCTGCGCGCTGACCATCGGCAACTTCGACGGAGTGCACCGCGGACACCAGGCCATGCTGGCCATGTTGACGCACGAGGCCCGCCAGCGCGGACTGCCCTGTGGTGTGGTGACCTTCGAACCTCACCCGCGGGACTTCTTCGCCCAGCGCAGCGGCCGGCCTGAGGCCGCGCCCACGCGCATCTCCACGCTGCGCGACACGGTGTGTGCACTGGCGGACTGCGGCGTGGACCGCCTGGTGGTGCTGCGCTTTGACGAGGCCCTGTCAGGGCTGTCGCCGCAGGACTTCATCACCCGCATCCTGGTGCAGGGCCTGGGCGCCCGGCTCGTGATGGTGGGCGACGACTTCCGTTTCGGCGCGCGTCGCGCGGGCGACTACGCCCTGCTGGACCGCGCGGGGGGCGAGCTCGGCTTCGACGTGGCCCGCATGATGAGCTTCGAGGTGCACGGCCTGCGCGTGTCCAGCTCGGCCGTGCGTACGGCTCTGGCCGAGGGCGACATGGACCGCGCCGCCGCGCTGCTGGGCCGTCCCTACGCCATCAGCGGACGCGCCGTGCACGGCCGCAAGCTCGGCCGAGAGCTGGGCTTTCGCACGCTGAACCTGCGCTTCGTTCACCCGCGGCCGGCCGCCATGGGCATCTTCGTGGCGCGGGTGCACGGCCTGGGCGACGCCGCCCTGCCGGGCGTGGCCAGCCTCGGTGTGCGCCCCACCGTGGAAGACGCGGGGCGCGTGCTGCTGGAGACACACGCGCTGCAGTGGCCCGACACGCTGGGCCAGGAGGGCGGGTACGGCCGGTTGCTCCGAGTGGAACTCGTCCACAAGCTGCACGATGAGCGGCGGTACCACTCGCTGCAGGCGCTGCAAGAAGGCATTGCACAGGACGTTCACGACGCCCGGCAATGGTTCGCCCACCGGGCTTGATGGTGCTGCTTGTCGCCCGGCGTAGAGGACCCCCAGAACTCCCGAGCGCCGCGGGAACGTCAGAACCGCCACACCACGGCGCCCGAGGCCGAGCTGTATTCGCGCTGACGCGTCAAGGGGCTGTCGGCGGCCGGCCCCAGCAGGACTGCGTGCCCAGCGCCCAGAAAGGCGCCAAAGGGTTGGCCCCAGGCTTGGAACTCCGTGCGCCAAATGGCCGAGAGCTGCAGTTCGCGCAGGCCTGCCGAGGGTGCGAAAGCCGGCAGGCCAGCGCTGAGGGACTGCGCCGGGCTCACGCCATGCCAGTTCTGCATGTAGCGCTGCCCGCCCGCGCTGAGGCCCAGGCCGAGCGAAAAGCTCTCGCCATGGCCCCAGTTCCAGCGGCGAAGGACTCCCACGTCGCCCACCACGCCGCCCCCGCGGCCCAGCAGGTCGCTGCTCACCCCCGCAGAAAGCCGCCAGTCCGCGCTCGGGTCCCAACGCGCCGACAGGCGGGCACGCACCGTCGTTCGGATGTCGCCCATGCCGGCCAATTGCGGGCTGTCGGACGCGCTGCGGCCGGGGTCGAAGCGCAGCCCCAGGCTCAAGCGCAACTTGCCCCGGCGCGCCAACTCTGCGGCCAGGCCGCGCTCCACATCATCAGCGGTGCGCGTGGTGAATCCGCCTGAACCCGTCAGGCTGAAGCGGCCGTAGCGCAAAAAGCCCGCTGGCGTGAGATGAAAGCCTACGTCAGACGAACCGGGAAATGCCGGGCCGTGACGCAAGGTCAGGCCCACCGCACCCTCGAACCGGGTGGGAGGGGCCGGCTCCGACTGCGACCACCCCAAGCCACTTGCGCTGGCCAAGAGCAGCGCCACGGCCCAGCCCCTCGCGGCGCCTCCATGCACTGAAGCCGGGCGGCTGCCTGAGCCACGCAAGTCATGGCAGGTAGCGAGGAGCGTGGCGGGCTGCGTGCAGGGCACGCCAGTTGGGCTGTACCGGCCCTTTCTGATGGTCATCAACGGCCTCTCGATGCTGGGACAGGGTGCATTCTGGACTGCCCGTCCTGCCCTGGAAGGGGTACCCCCACTCGCATGCGGCCCGGCCATGGCGGTTTTCGGCACCCTCACCCCCTAAAATGCTGGCATGCTGTTCTCTCCCGCGCATTGCTTCCCCTCAGGCCGGCACGCCCGCACGCGCCGCCAGACCACGCGGGACCGAATTCGGGGCTGACCCCCGGGGCGCAAAGCGCCCCACGATTGCGCCGTCCGTCCTGCCGCGGCAGGTCCGATATCCGTACACCGAGACCAGCGTCGTCTTCAGGCGCTCCCCAAGCCCATGAGCACCCCTTCCACGAGCCCGGCGGACGCCGGCAGCCCCGCCAGCGCGACGGACTACCGCGCCACCCTGAACCTGCCCGACACGCCCTTCCCCATGCGCGGCGACCTGCCCAAACGCGAACCGGCCTGGGCC
>CAYSOD010000381.1:0-4214 GCA_964432385.1 uncultured Rubrivivax sp. | reverse complement strand
CCGCACCCGCCCCGGATCTGGTGGCCGAGGCCCTGGCCTGGGGCAACCGCGTGACCGCCGTCAACCTGCAGCGCGCGGGTTGCCAGCCGCCTTGGCGCCACGAAGTCTGAGGGCACCCCCAAGGTCCGGGCGGTGCCTGGAAGCCCGACCGCTGTCGCTTTCATATGATGCGGCGCACCTCACGGAGTCCGCCGTCATGCGTTCACGCCGCCTTGCTTCTCCCGGTGCTGCCGGTCCTGACGACCGCTACGCCGCGCTCCACAGCACCTTCCGCTGGCACGTGCCGGCGCAGTTCAACATCGCCGAGGTCTGTTGCAGCCGCTGGGCGCGTGACACGCCGGACGCCGTGGCCATCCGCTGGCAGCACGAGGATGGACGCGAGGCGGTTTTCACCTACGGGCAGTTGCAGCGCGACGCCCACCGCCTGTCGAATGCGCTGAAGCGTCTGGGCGTGCGGCGCGGTGACCGCGTGGCCATCGTCATGCCGCAGCGCTTCGAGACGGCCGTGGCGCACATGGCGATCTACCAGCTCGGCGCCGTGGCCATGCCGCTGTCCATGCTCTTCGGCCCCGAGGCCCTGGAGTACCGCTTCAACCACAGTGAAGCGCAAGTGGCCCTGGTCGACGAGAGTGCCATGGCCAACGTGCGGGCCGTGCGCGCGGCAGCGCCTGGCTTGAAGACCGTGGTGGCGGTGGGCGGCGCAGAAGGCCAGGGCGACATCGACTGGACTGCAGCGCTGGCCGCCGAGCGGGCGCGCTTCACGGCCGTGAAGACGCACGCTGACGAAGCCGCGGTGCTGATCTACACCAGCGGTACCACCGGCCCGCCCAAAGGCGCCCTGGTGCCGCACCGGGCCATGATCGGTAATCTGACCGGGTTTGTTTGCAGCCAGAACGGTTTTGGCTTTGAAACGCCCGACCGGCCAGCCCGCAACAGTGTTGCGGCCACGATGAAGAGCGATGCAGTCTTCTGGTCCCCCGCCGACTGGGCCTGGACGGGTGGCTTGATGGACGCGTTGCTGCCCACGCTGTACTTCGGCCGCGAGATCGTGGCCTTCCAAGGCCGCTTCGGGCCCGAGCGTGCGTTCGAGCTGCTGCAGCGTTACCGCGTGACGCACAGCTTCCTCTTCCCCACGGCGCTCAAGGCCATGATGAAGGCGGTGCCCGAGCCCACGCAGCGCTACCGGCTGCACCTGCGCGCCATCATGAGTGCCGGTGAGGCGGTGGGCGACGCCGTGTTCAACTGGTGCCGCGACCAGCTGGGCGTGACGGTCAACGAGATGTTCGGCCAGACCGAGATCAACTACATCGTGGGCAACTGCACGGTCCTGCTTGACGAGCGGGGGCGTCCTGCCCCCGGCTGGCCCGCCCAACCCGGCAGCATGGGCCGGCCCTACCCCGGCCACCGCGTGGCGGTGATCGACGACGAGGGCCGCGAATGCCCGCGTGGCACGCCTGGGGACGTGGCGGTGCACCGGCTGGACGTCCACGGCCACCCGGACCCGGTGTTTTTCCTGGGCTACTGGAAGAACGAAGACGCCACGCGCGCCAAGTTCACGGGGGACCCGGCGAACGCTTGGTGCCGCACCGGTGACATGGCGGTGATGGACGAGCAGGGCTACCTTTGGTACCAGGGCCGCAGTGACGACATGTTCAAGGCCGCTGGTTACCGCATCGGCCCGAGCGAGATCGAGAACTGCCTGGTCAAGCACCCGGCCGTGGCGAATGCCGCCGTGGTGCCCAAGCCGGACGCTGAGCGTGGTGCGGTGGTCAAGGCCTACGTGGTGCTGGCCCCCGGCCACACCGCGGGTGAGGAACTGGTGGCCGCGCTGCAGCAGCACGTACGCGGCAAGCTCGCACCCTACGAGTACCCGAAAGAGATCGAGTTCATCGCCGCGCTGCCCATGACCACCACCGGCAAGGTGCAACGCCGGGTTTTGCGGTTGCGCGAAGAGGAGCGGGCGAGGGTGGCCTCATGAAGCGCGCTGCTGCCCCTGCCCTGACCGTCGATACCCTGTGGCAGCTCGAGCGCCTGTCGGGCGTGGCCGTCTCGCCCGATGGCAGCCGTGCCGTGTGCACGGTGACGCGCTACGACATGGCCGAGAACCGGGGCCGCGCCAGCCTGTGGATGCTGTCCACGCTGGGTGGTGCGCCGCGGCGGCTGACGGCCTGTGGTGACCGCGATGGGCAGCCCGCCTGGTCGCCCAACGGCAGCCGCATCGCCTTCGTGGCCAAACGCACCCAGGAAGGCGAGGAAGACCGTGCGCCGCAGCTCTACGTGATGGAGGCCGACGGCGGCGAGGCCCGCCGCGTCAGCCATTTCAAGCCCGGCGTGGAGGCCTTTCGCTGGACTGCCGATGGCCGGGGCCTGGTCTTCGTGGCCTGGCTGTGGCCAGAGTTACGCGGCGCCGCGGCGCAAGCGCGGCGGTTTGCGCAGGAAGCCGACCGCAAGTCCACAGGCTACGCCACCAGCGAAGGGCTGTACCGCCACTGGGACCGCAACCTGCCCCAGGGGCGGGTGCCGCACCTGTGCCTGCTCGACTTGGCCAGCGGCCGGGTACGCGACCTGTTCGAAGGGACGGCCTGGGAACTGCCGCGCACCGAACCGGGCTTGTCGCACTTCGACCTCAGCCCCGACGGCCGTCACCTGGCTTTCGTGCACGACCCCTTGCCGCAGAAGTCACCTGCCCACCGGGTTGGCCTGTACGAGATGGACCTGAAGACGCGCCGGGTACGCACCCTGGGCGATGCGCAGCCCTGGGACTTCAGCGGCCCGCGCTACAGCCCGGACGGGCAACGCCTGGCGGTGGTGGCCGCGCGGCTGGGCCAGCACCATACGGCCTTTGGCGAGTTGGCGGTGTTCGACCGCCGCCGCGGCTTCAGCGGGGCCACGGTGCGCAGCCAACTGGATGTGCAGACCGGTCTGCGCTGGAGCCCGCAGGGCGAGGCCGTCTTCTTCACGGCTGAGGAGCGTGGCCGCTGTCACGTCTGGCGCCACCATCTGGCCACGGGCAGCACCGAGGTGGCCGTCCGGGGTGGCACGGTGCAGTCCTTCGATCACGCAGCGCAGGACGAGGTGCTGGTGACGCTGGCCGATGCGGCCGTCCACCCGGCGCGGGTGCACGTCCACCGGCCTGGCGCCGCGCCTCGTCGACTTGAAGCCTTCAACGACCGTGCCTTGGCCAAAGTGAGCCTAGGGCGTGTGCAAGAGGTCGGGGTGGTGGGGGCCTTGGGCGACCAGGTGCAGATGTGGCTGGTGTTCCCGCCTGACTTCAACCCCCGCAAGAAGCACCCGGTCTTCCAGATGATCCACGGTGGGCCGTACGCGGCCAGCGGTGACAGCTTCTCATGGCGCTGGAACCCGCACGTGCTGGCCAGCCGCGGCCATGTGGTGGCGATGGTCAACTTCCACGGCTCCAGCGGTTTCGGCTGGCCCTTCCGCCAGGCCATCGTGGGCCGCACGGGCGAGCTGGAACTGCAGGACATCGAGGCCGGCACCGACTGGCTGCTCCAGCAGCCCTGGGTGGACCGCAATCGCGTGCATGCCGGCGGTGGCAGCTACGGCGGCTTTCTCGCCGCCTGGATGAACGGTCATTTGCCCGCGGGTCGTTATCGCAGTTACGTCTGCCACGCTGGTGTCTTTGACCGAGTGGCCACCTGGAGCGCCGACTCCTACACCTTGCGTCACTTCGACCTGGGTGCCCAGTACTGGGACGACCTGCCCCGGGTGCAATCCCAGAGCCCGGCCACCTTCGCGGCGGCGATGAGCACGCCCACGCTGATCACCCACGGCGCGCTGGACTACCGCGTGCCCGACCACAACGGGCTGGCCTACTACAACACCCTGCAGGCCAGGGGCGTGGCGACACGCCTGCTGTGGTTCCCTGACGAGAACCACTGGATCCTCAAGCCCCAGAACTCACGCCAGTGGTATGGGGAGGTGTTGGACTGGTTGGAGCGGCAGGGGACGAGAGGACGTAAGGCACCCAAGGGGAAGTAGGCCCTCTTGACAACGCGCGCAGCGTCAGGCCCGGACCGAGCGGGATGCGCCGCTCTCAACAGGCATCGCCATGGCCTTCACTGATCCCGCATCAACGTGCTCTTGCCGAACAGGCTCTCGATCAGGTCCACCGCCAACAGCGCGGTCTGGTTGCGAACGTCCAGCGCGGGGTTGAGTTCCATCACGTCCAGGCTGGCGAGGCGGCCGGTGTCGGC
>CAYSOD010000380.1:0-4232 GCA_964432385.1 uncultured Rubrivivax sp. | reverse complement strand
CTTGATGAGTTCGCGCGTCTCGTAGACGTAGAACTCCATGCGATCGATCTCCCGCAGCAGGTCGTTGGGGAACTCGATGTCGGCCTTGTCGATCTCGTCGATCAATAGCGCCACGGGCTCGTCGGCTGTGAAGGCCTGCCACAGCACACCACGCACGATGTAGTTCTGGATGTCCTTGACCTTCTCGTCGCCCAGTTGGCTGTCGCGCAGGCGGCTGACGGCGTCGTACTCGTAAAGCCCTTGCTGGGCCTTGGTCGTGCTCTTCACGTGCCACTGCAGCAACGGCATGTTCAGCGCCTGCGCCACCTCTTCGGCCAGCATGGTCTTGCCGGTGCCGGGCTCGCCTTTGACGAGCAGCGGTCGCTTCAGCGTGATGGCCGCGTTGACGGCCAGCATGAGGTCGTCGGTGGCGACGTATTGGTCCGAACCCTTGAATTTCATGTCAGAAAGAGCCCTGCGAGATCGAATGGCGGAAGCGGGCCTGCGGGCTCGGCGCCAGAGCACCGCAGGTCGTCGAACAAAGCCGCCCGGCGCAGGGCCGCTCGTCTTGCGTGAGACTGTGGCGGGCGGGTCTTGGGTACCCTGGTTGCACCCCGAACAGGCAGCGGTCAGTATAAAGGGGGGGCCTATAATTCGAGGGTTTTCATTGAGCTTGGCCAGTGTGGCCAGGCGCAGCACACAAAGACTGACCTCAGACCCAGCCTCGGGGTGGTCAGACCAAGAGATGTTGAGGGAATCTTCATGATCAGAGCGCTCACCTTGTCGCTGGCCATGGCCGGCATGTCCATGTCCGTGGCCGCGCAGGACGCCAAGGCGGGCGAGAAGCTGGCGGCCATGTGCATTGGGTGCCACGGCATCGCCGGGTACCAGTCCAGCTTTCCCGAGGTCCACAGGGTGCCCATGATTTCCGGCCAGAACGCCAAGTACATCGTGGCGTCGTTGACGGCCTACCAGAAGGGCGAGCGTAAGCACCCCACGATGAAAGGCATCGCCGGCTCCTTGACCGAGCAGCAGATGGCCGACCTGGGCGCCTACTACGAGCAGCACGGCAAGAGCAGTGTCGTGGCGGTGGCCCAGTCAGCCAAGGCGCCATCCCCCGAAGTGAAGGCGCTGCTGGAAAAGGGGGCCTGCGCGTCCTGCCACGGGGCTGATTTCAACAAGCCCATCGACGGGGCCTATCCCAAGATCGCAGGCCAACACGCCGACTACCTGTACGTGGCCCTGAAGTCCTACAAGACCGAAGGCCTGGCCACCCTGGGCCGCGGCAACGCCATCATGGCCGGGCAGGTCAAGGCCTTCAAGCCCAGCGAGCTCAAGGCCATGGCCCAGTACATCGGCTCGTTGCCGGGCGACCTCAAGACGGTGCCGCAGTCGAAGTTTCGCTGAAGAGCTCAGCGGGTTCGCGCTGGCTTTCCGAGACCGACCCGCCGCACTCGACAAGGTACCCAGCCAGACACTGCGGACCGGCATCGTGAGTCACTTCTTGTGGGGCCGGCAACAGTTTGTGGCGATGCGGTCATGCTGAAGAAGGTGCCAGTCAGCCAGGTCAGGCTGGGGATGTTCCTGCACGCTCTTGAGGGCGATTGGCTGGATCACCCGTTCTGGAAGACGCGCTTCGTCCTGAAGACGGAAAAGGAGTTGGAAAAGCTCCGCAGCAGCGCCATCAAGGAAGTCTGGATCAACCCGAGCCTGGGGCTGGATGTGGAACCGCCGCCCGAGGCCAGCCTTCTGCCTGCGCCGAATCCAGCGCCCGCCGCGGTGCAGGCCGCTGAACCAGCGGCAGAAGTGCTGCCCTTGGACCGGCCCGCGGCCAGCATGGACTCCGAGATAGGCAAGGCAGCCGCCATCGTTGCGCGGGGCAAACAGCAGATCGTGCTGGTCTTCTCATCACTCAAGGAGGGGCAACCCCTGCCCGAGGAGGTGACGTCCCCTCTGGCAGACGATGTGGCCGAGTCGGTGCTCAGGCAGCCGGGGGCCCTGGTCAGCCTATCCCGCTTGAAGTCCCAAGAGGACTACCTTTACCTGCACTCCCTGGCGGTGTCGGCCATGATGGTGGCCCTGGCGCGGCAGTTGGGGATGGACGAAGAGCGCTGCCGCCTGGCGGGTCTGGCAGGGCTGATGCACAACGTCGGCATGGCCATGGTGCCGGCCGAGATGATCAGGAAAAAGGGCAAGCTCAGCGACGAGGAGACCTTCGTGGTCAGGTCACACCCGGTGCAGGGTTACGAGATGCTCAAGTCCTCCGGGGACTACGCCAAGGAGGTCCTCGAGACCTGTCTGAACCACCACGAGCGCTGGGACGGCACGGGCTATCCCTTTGGCCTGGAGGGGGAGGCGACGCCCCTGTTCGCGCGCATGTGTGCCATCTGCGACGCTTACGACGCCATCACCTCCAACCGATCCTACCGGTCGGGGTGGGACCCGGCAGAGTCGATCGCGCAGATGGCGTCGTGGACGGGCCAGTTTGACCCGGAGCTCTTCAACGCCTTCGTTCGCAGCCTGGGGGTGTACCCCACCGGCTCGCTGGTACGTTTGCAGTCCCAGAAGCTTGCGGTCGTGGTGGACCAGAACCCGCAGGTCCCGACGACGCCCGTGGTCAAGGTGTTCTATTCCCTCAGAAGCCAGATGCACATGCCACCCGAGCGCATTGATCTGGCCCACCCCAGCTGCCGCGACCGCATCATCTCCCGCGAGCCCGCGGCAGAGTGGAGCAAGCTTGGCCTGGACAGTCTGTGGGCAGGCAGCGGTGCTCCGCGGCGCCGTTGAGATGCCTGGCCCGACCGAGCCTCAGACGCCTGAACCCGGCTTCCAGCGCCGCAGCGTCAGCGCGTTGGTCATGACGCTCACGCTGGACAGGGCCATCGCGGCGCCGGCCACCACGGGGCTGAGCAGGCCCAGGGCCGCCAGCGGGATGCCCACCACGTTGTAGGCAAAGGCCCAGAACAGGTTCTGGCGCAGCTTGCGCCTGATGGCCCAGGACAGCTCCCAGGCCTCCACCACCGTCTCGGGGTCACCCCTGAGCAAGGTCAGGCCCGCGGTCTCCACGGCCACGTCGGTGCCGCCGCCTTCGCCGGCCATGGCCAGGCCCACATCGGCAGCCGCCAGCGCCGGAGCGTCATTGACGCCGTCACCGACCATGGCCACGCCCTGCCCGTCCGGCAGCGCGGCTTTCAACTCCGCCAACACGCTGGCCTTGTCACCCGGCAGCACTTCTGCACGCACTTCATCGATGCCGAGCATTCGGGCCATGGAACTTGCAGCGCCCAGGTTGTCGCCGCTGATCATCACCACGCGCAGGCCATGGGCGCGCAATTTCGCGATCGCTGGCGCTGCGCCAGGCTTGGGCTGGTCGCCGAAGCCCAACAGGCCCAGCACCTGGCCGGGTGTGCCGTCATCGTTCATCGGCCTGAAGAGCCAGGATACCGTCTGCCCCGCCGCGGCGGCCTGTGCGGCCGGTTCGGTCAGGTCGCCAGGGTTCAGCCCGCTCTCCAGCAGCCAGCGTTGGCTGCCCAGGCGCAGCCGCTGATCGTCCACCCGGCCCTGCACACCGCGGCCCGCCACGACCTGAAGATCCTCGACCTGAGGGGGCGAGACCCCGGCTGCCTGCGCAGCTTCGCTCACGGCGTGCGCCAGGGGGTGGGTATTGCCCGACTGCAGGGCAGCGGCCCAGCGAAGCAGCCGGGCCTCACCCTGTGCGGTGCCGTCGGCCGAGACCTGATCGGTCAGCTTCGGCCGGCCCTGCGTCAGGGTGCCGGTCTTGTCGAAAGCCACGATCTTGACGGTGCGCAGTGTTTCCAGGGCTTGGGCATCACGCACCAGGATGCCGCGCCGTGCGGCCATCCCGGTGCCCACCATGAGCGTGGCCGGCGTGGCCAGCCCCAGCGCACAGGGGCAGGCGATCACCAGCACCGACACCGCGTGCAGCGTGGCGGCAGCCCCATCGCCTGCCCACAGCCACCAGGCCAGCCCCGTGATCACGGCGATGACGACCACCGTGGGCACGAACACGGCGCTGACCTTGTCCACGAGTTGCTGAATGGGGGCCTTGCGAGCCTGGGCGGACTCCACCAGGCGCACGATGCGGGCCAGTTGCGTCTCGGCACCAACGGCCGTGGTCCGCACCACGATCAAGCCCTCGACGTTGAGTGCGCCGCCCGTCACCTGCTGTCCGACCTCGCGTGCCACGGGCAGGCTCTCGCCGGTGAGCAGCGACTCGTCGAGATGGGTACGTC
>CAYSOD010000379.1:0-4236 GCA_964432385.1 uncultured Rubrivivax sp. | reverse complement strand
CCGACGGCGCGCTATTCTTGGCGCTGATGCATGAGCTGATCAAGCACGACCGCATCGACCGCCCGTTCCTGCAGCGCTTCACCAACGCGCCGCAGCTGGTGGTGCTGGACGAGGGCGAACGCGAGGGGCTGTTCGCTTTCGACTCCGACCCGGCCAAGGGCCCGCCTGGCGACGGCCGCAACCCGCACAACAAGCTGGTGTGGGACAGCGTTTCCGGCCAAGTCATGGCCGCTTACCCCGAGGGTATTGCCGACGGCCGCAGCCCAGCGCTGACCGGCACCTACACGCTGGCCGACGGCACGCGCGTGGCGCCGGCCTTCCAGCTGCTGACGAAACAGGTCGCCCACTGCACGCCTGAGTGGGCTGAAAAGATCACCGGCATCAGCGCCTCGCGCATCCGCGCCCTGGCGGTGGAGATTGGCGACACCGCGCTCAAACAAGCCTTCGAGCTGCCCATCGCCTGGACCGACGCCTGGGGCAAGACCCACCCCACCACCGTCGGCCGGCCCGTGGCGTTCCACGCCATGCGCGGCCTGGCGGCGCACTCCAACGGCTTCCAGACCGTGCGCTCGCTGGCGGTGATGATGAGCCTGCTGGGCACCATCGACCGGCCCGGCGGCTTCAGGCACAAGGCGCCCTACCCGCGCCACATCGTGCCGAACTACCGCGCCTTCAACGACCCCGAGCAGGTCAAGCCCAACACGCCGCTGAACGCCGCGCCGCTGGGCTTTCCGGCCAGCCCGGAAGAGCTGGCCCTCAACCCCGACGGCTCGCCCATCCGCATTGACCACGCCTTCTCATGGGAGCACCCGCTGTCTGCCCACGGGCTGATGCACAACGTGATCACCAACGCGGTCAAGGCCGACCCGTACCGGCTGGACACGCTGATGATCTTCATGGCGAACATGGCGTGGAACTCCACCATGAACACCATGGCCGTGCGCGAGATGCTGAACCGGCGTGGCGAGGACGGCGAGTACCAGATCCCCTTCCTGGTGGTGTGCGACGCCTTCCAGAGCGAGATGGTGGCCTACGCCGACCTGGTGCTGCCCGACACCACCTACCTCGAGCGGCATGACGTGATGAGCATGCTCGACCGCCCGATCAGCGAGTTTGACGGGCCAGTGGACTCGGTGCGCGTGCCGGTGGTGCCGCCGCTGGGCCAGTGCAAGCCCTTCCAGGAGGTGCTGATCGAACTGGCCTCGCGCCTGAAGTTCCCGGCTTTCACGGGCGCGGAAGGTGCGCGCAAGTTCAAGGACTACCCGGACTTCATCGTCAACTTCCAGCCGCAGCCGGGCATCGGCTTTCTGATGGGCTGGCGCGGCGAGGACGGCACCCAGCACCTGCGGGGCGCACCCAACCCCAAGCAGTGGGAGATGTACGAAAAGAACGGTTGCGTCTTCCAGTACCACCTGCGCCAAGACCAGCAGTACATGCGCAACTGGAACCGGACCTACCTGGACTTCGCCAAGGAGAAGGGCTGGCGCCAGAAGAACGACCCAGTGCAGTTGGCGATCTATTCCGACGTGCTGCAGGGCTTTCGCCTGGCCGCACAAGGCAAAACCACCGGCCGCCAACCGCCCGAGCACCTGCGCGAGCGCATCGACACCTACTTCGACCCCCTGCCCTTCTGGTACCCGCCGCTGGAAGCCGCCTGCACCGACCTGGAAGCCTACCCGCTCAACGCCATCACCCAGCGGCCCATGGCGATGTACCACTCCTGGGATTCGCAGAACGCCTGGCTGCGCCAGATCCACAGCCACAACTACCTGCACGTGAACCCGATCACGGCCTTGGCCGCGGGGATCGCCGACGGCGGATGGTGCTGGGTGGAAAGCCGCTGGGGCAAAGTGCGCTGCATGGTGCGCCACAGCGAGGCGGTGGAACCGGGCACGGTGTGGACGTGGAACGCGATCGGCAAGGCCAGCGGGGCCTGGCAGTTGGAGGCGGGTGCCGATGAGTCGCGCAAGGGCTTCCTGCTGAACCACCTGATCAGCGAGGAACTGCCGCTGATGGACGGTGACGGACAAGCCGCGGGCACCATCAGCAACTCCGACCCCATCACCGGCCAGGCGGGTTGGTACGACGTGCGCGTGCGCATCCGACCAGCCGCGCCCGAGGAACCCGAAGAAACCTTCCCCCAGGTCCAGGCCACGCCGCCGGCGCCGGGGGTGCTGGGGAAGGCGCAGAGGGTGTTGACGTACTTCGCGGGTAAGCGCCGAACATGAAGTTCATCAGGTGGGCCCGCGCCGCTGAACGCGAGCATCACGCGAGGATTGGCCGAACGGGGAGCCTTGCTGCGCTCATGTCCCCCGTCGACCGCCTGCGGCAGTCTCCTCCTCCTTTACTTCGCTCCGCAAGGCACCCCGCCCGCCCAATCCCACCGACTCAGTGGCACGCAGAGAGGGGCACCCCCTCTGCACCCCGTTCGGCCGGCAAGCCGGGGGTGATGGGTACCCGCCGCAGCGAAGTAAAGGAGGAGGCGCGGGCCGGGAGGCCTGCGCCGGGGGACATGAGCGGAGGCGGGTACACGTCGGCCCTGGCCCGCGACACCAATGCGCGTGCATGCGCACCATCAAACTACTGGAGTCACTGACCACAATGAACTCCCCAAAAACCGAAACCCTGGCCAAGCAACTGGCCCTGGTCATTGACCTGAACGTGTGCGTAGGCTGCCATGCCTGCGTCACTTCGTGCAAGCAGTGGAACACCTCGGGCAGCGCCGGACCGCTGGCCGACGAGAACGCCTACGGCGCCAACCCCACCGGCACCTTCTTCAACCGCGTGCAGACCTGGGAAGCCGGCACCTTCCCTGAGACCGAGACCGTCCACTTCCCCAAGAGCTGCCTGCACTGCGAAGACCCGCCCTGCGTGCCCGTGTGCCCCACGGGAGCGAGCTACAAGCGCAAGGAAGACGGCATCGTGCTGGTCGACTATGACAAGTGCATCGGCTGCAAGTACTGCGCCTGGGCCTGCCCCTACGGCGCGCGCGAGCTGGACGAAGAGCGCCAGGTGATGACCAAGTGCACGCTCTGCGTGGACCGCATCTACGACGAAAAGATGGCGCCTGAAGACCGCAAGCCCGCCTGCGTCAAAGCCTGCCCGACCGGGGCGCGGCTGTTTGGTGACGTGAAGGACCCGGAGTCGGACGTCTCCAAGGCCATCCGCGAGCGCGGCGGCTATTCGCTGATGCCGGAGTGGGACACTAAGCCTGCCAACCAGTACCTGCCGCGACAGAAGACGTCGGCCGCCGATCCAGGGTCCAACGGAGCGGCCCGCCCCATCGAGGGTTCGTCATCCGCATCGCAGCAGGAGCGCGCCCTGTGAAGCCCGCGTTCTCCGTGATCTCGTTCACCTCGGTGGCCGGGGCCGCACAGGGCCTGGTGGTGGCGCTGGCGGTGTCCTCGCTGACGGGTGTGCCCCTGTCAGCTGGCTTCACCTTCACGACACTGCTTCTGGCCTTGGTGATGCTTGGGGCGGGCCTGGCAGCGTCCTTCCTGCACCTGGGCCGGCCCGAGCGCGCCTGGCGCGCCATGGCCATGTGGCGCACCTCTTGGCTCAGCCGCGAGGTCATCGTCCTGCCCGCCTTCATGGGGGTGGTGGCGCTGTGGGCGGCGTTGGTGCGCTGGGGCCCCGCCGAGTGGCCGGTATCGCGCGCGGTGATGCAGGGCCTGCCCGTGCTGGCGCTGCTGGGCGCCGCGTTGCTTTGGTGGTGCACCGGGCAGATCTACGCCTGCCTGCGCTTCATCCAGGAATGGGCGCACCCGCTGACGCTGCTGAACTTTGCCTTGATCGGCCTGTCCACCGGCTTGGTCCTGGGCTGCGCACTGGCCGCTGCACTGGGTGAACGCACGGCACTGGAGGAGTGGGCACCGAGAGCCTTGGCCGCCACACTGGCCGCCTGGGGCTCGCGCACGCTGTCTCTGCGACGCAACGCAAGCCTGAAACCGAAGTCCACTGCCCAGTCGGCCACAGGCATTCCTTCAGCGCGGCTGGTGCAGAAGTCCATGGGCATGTCGGCTGGTGCTTTCAACACGCGCGAGTTCTTCCACGGCGCCACACAGGCCGCCATCGCCCAGGTACGGCGCACGCTGCACGTGCTCGGATTCGCTCTGCCAGCCCTGCTCATGACCGCAGCGCTGTGGGCGGCATCGGCCGGCCAGGGCCCGGCGGTCGTCGCTGCCCTGTGGTGGGCCTGCGTAGCCAGCCAGGTACCCGGCATCCTGGCCGAGCGCT
>CAYSOD010000378.1:0-4244 GCA_964432385.1 uncultured Rubrivivax sp. | reverse complement strand
ACCCGGCTCAGCCCGGCGCCAATCAGCGCGTCACAGCAGGGCGGCGTGCGGCCGTAGTGCGCGCAAGGCTCCAGCGTCACCCAGGCGGTGGCGCCGCGCACATCCACTCCTGCAGCTTCGGCGGCACGCAAGGCCATGACTTCAGCGTGAGGGCCGCCAGCGAAATCCGTTGCGCCTACAACGTAAGGAGGCTGCAGCCCGCCTGGGTGCGCATGGGCGCCGAATGACAGTGCGCAACCGACGCGGGGATTGGGATCGGTACGTCCCATGACCTGTGCTGCGCACGAGGCCGCGGCACTGCCAGGATCAGCTTGAAGCTCCTCTGCACTGCCCAGACAGGGGGCTCGGCGCTTGCTCGAAAGGCTCATCTGAACACCCTTGGCCGTCACCTTCACTGGATCAACTCCTCTTGCCTACGCAGTCCACCACGTGGAAGAACCGATTGCGCATGTCGCACTCTTGCAGCGTCATTGGCAAGTGCCGAGTCAGCGGGTAGTAGAACAGGCAGGCCGCAACCGAAGCCGTCACGATGCCCAGCAGCCCCAAGTTCTGTTGGCGGGTTGAGGTGTTTGGGCGGCTGGTCCATCCGACCCACAGCCGTCCCGCCATCGCATAAGTGAGCAGCAGCGGCAGCAGGTAGTGGTGCAGGTACATCACACGCTGGGAACCGATCCACAGGTGCGCCGCCATGTAGGTCAGGTAAGTCAACACCAGGAGTTCCAGAGTACGGTCTGGAGTGCCCGCCTGGGTGGCCACTGCTGCTCTGAACCGCTGACCTGCGACGAAGCCCAGGCTGATCACCAAGGCTACAAGCCCAATTGACCAATTGAAGAGGTTACCCACCAAATGCACGTACCGGGTGGTGAAGCCAATTGAATCCCAGCGGTAGTTCTGGGGGCGGTGGTGAAGTGGCCACAACCAAGGGTTCGAGTCCTGGGGGCCCGCCTTCGGTACCGCAGACTGCTCCTTGAGCATCACCGTGAGGTGATCTCTCGCTACTGCCAACAGGTCTGAGAAAGACGCCGTTGTCTGCCCGAGGGCAAGGTCTCGATGACGGGCCGACATCGCGCTCCAGTCCTGCCGACCTGCCTCCGCTCGAAGATCAGGAGGCTTGCGGATGAGGGCTGAGTGGGACCAGAACACGATCAAGACCGTCACCGTGAAGGTGGCGCCCGCCGTGCCTAACAGCGCGCAGCGGCGAAGAAGGCGCGTTGACCGGTCTCCGCCCGCAGGCCGTATCGTCAGCAGGACCCACAGCGCCGCAGCCCACAGCAAGACGCCCGGCAGCTTGACCATGGTGGCCAGGCCAGCGAAGAGCCCGAAGAGAGTGCTCTTGAGCAGGGCGTTCGTCTCGCCGCGCGCCGCCAGATCGCACAGGGGCCACAGCGCCGCCATGCACGCTGCGAGAAAGAAGGCCTCGAGATGCACTGCCGGCAAGTGCACCATGAGCGCGTTGTCGAACAGGTACAAGGTGCTGAATCCCAAGGCGACAACAGGCTTCAGGGCCAGGCTGCGCATCCAACCGTAGAACACCAGGGCGCCGCAGGCGGCGAAAAGGCTCGGAAACAAACGGAACCCCGCGCATGAGATCCCGGCGGGCAACTGGTCGCCTGGGATGTTCTTGACCTTCGCGAGGGCCGCCATCTCGAGCCCGGCATTCGGTGCCAGCCAGGCTTCACCTGCGGCGATCAGCATCAGCCCCAGTGGGGGGTGTGATGAAATCTGCGCGACGCCCTGAACATAGCGTTCTGCGTTGGTGATGTAGTAGTTCTCGTCCCAGAAAGGGAGCGCGGGTTGATCTCGGCCGACGACGAAGTTCAAGATCGCAGCCACCAGCACGCACACGATCATCAGGGCTTCACGCGCCCTGTCGTGCTGGGCGCGGAGGTGGGGGAGCGGCTCGGTCATCAGCGTGCGGAGGTCGATTCAGTGGAGGCTGGTCGCCAGGACGCTTGTCGACCCATCCCCGTCGAGTTGTCGATCATCGTGCCGACCCGGGACGAGAGGGAGAACCTGCCCGAACTGGTCCGGTCCATCGAGGCAGCGCTTCAAGGTGTGGCGTGGGAGCTGGTCATCGTGGATGACGACTCCCCCGATGGTACGGCCGACCTGGCGCGCCGCTGGTACCGGGATGATGCGCGCGTGCGCTGCATTCGCAGGGTCGGCCGCAGGGGTTTGGCCTCGGCCTGCCTGGAGGGCATGCTGTCGACCAGCGCCCCCTTCATGGCGGTCATGGATGCGGACCTTCAGCACGATGCGGCGCTCTTGCCCCGCATGGTGGAGCAGTTGCGCACGGGCACGGTGGATCTGGTAGCGGCCAGTCGATACTGCCCTGAAGGCAGCACGGAAGGCTGGGCGCCTGGAAGGCTTCGCTTGAGCCGCTGGGCCACCGCGCTGTCTGGCGCTGGTGTCTTGAAGCGACTCTCGGATCCGCTCAGCGGCTACTTCGCCCTCAGGCGTGAACTGGTGGAGGCCTGCGCGCACCGGGCGTCTGGCATCGGCTTCAAGATCCTCCTGGACCTGGTGCTGAGCGCGCCGGGCCCGATTCGGATTCAGGAGTTGCCGCTGGTCTTCCGCGCCCGCCTGCACGGCCAAAGCAAACTCGACCTGAAGGTTGCCGTTGATTTCGCGCTGATGTTGTTGGACAAGCGGTTCGGACCATGGCTGCCGGTTCGCCTGATACCTTTTGCCATGGTCGGGTTGTTGGGGGTGGGTGTGCACTACGCGCTGATGCACCTGCTCTTCTCCAGTGGGGTGTGGCCTTACCCCGTGGCGCAGGCGGTATCCACGGTGCTGACCATCGCTTTCAACTTTGCAGTCAACAACGAGGTGACCTATGCCAGCGCGGCATTGCGTGGCCGTCAGTGGTGGTGGGGCCTAGGTTCGTTCCAATTGATCTGCGGTGCCGGTGCAGTGGCCAACGTTGGCGTGGCCAGTCTTCTTTACGGGGCGCACACCCCCTGGGTGGGCGCCACGGCTGCCGGAGTCATCATCGGTGCCGTGTGGAACTTTGCCGTTTCGTCCCGCTACACCTGGCGCCCGGGCTGACCGTCAAAGTCGCTGGGTTTGAAGCCCTTGAGGGCCACCAGCGTGGTGTAACGGTCCCCCGCAAGCGACGCCACCAGGGCCATCGGGTCTGACAAGGGTTTGAGCCATCCCTTGCCGCTGGGTCTGAGCTGAAAGACCGCCATGCCAAGCTCACCCAAGAGCGCAAGATAGCGCGCCGCACCACCCGAATGGGCCAAGCCTGCGGGCCAGAACTCCGACATGAGGACGACGCGCGCAGAACGTCGCAGGGTCTCGGCCAAGCCCTTCACCACCTCGGCTTCGTATCCCTGAACATCGATCTTGATGAAGTCCACCTCGCTGAGCCCTTGCTGCAGCAGCAGGTGGTCAAGCCGTTGCACCTGAACGGTTTGCGCAGACCAGGCGCCCTGTGGGTGCTCAGGCCCCGGTGCTGTCAGACGATGGTCTCCACCGTTGTCGCGGTTGCAGTGCAGCGTGGCCGTGCCCTGCGAACTGCCTGCCGCGATGTTGAAGGCCATGACCAACGAGCCGCCTTCGGTTGCGCTTTCGCGGTTGGCCTCGATGTTGCGCTGCAGCAGCTCAAACGCGCGCGGGTGGGGTTCCACGGCCACCACGGCAGATGTCGCGGTCATCTGTCTCAGCGCAAGCGCCGTGTACAAGCCCACGTTGGCACCGACGTCGACGAAAGTGTTTGCCTGCCCGATGAATCTGTTGAAGAACGCCATCTCCTGGCGCTCATAGACGCCCAGCGTCAAGGCGCCAGAGATCACTGGATCCCTCGGGTCCAGAAACAACCGAGCCGGCCCCACCCTGATGGAGCGGGGAATCAGGCGCAGGATCACCTGGTGGACCCACGGGCGAACCCTGGGGCCAGAAAGAAGCCTTCTGTAGACCAGCCCCGCGAGCCGCTCTAGCCAAGCAGCCCACATGGCCATCTTCAACGCTCAGTTGGCCGTGACGGAGCAGGTCGAGCTCAAGGCGGTGCCCGCAGACGAGCATTGCGAGACGGCGGTGCAGGTGTAAGGCCTGGGGCCACTGCAACTGACAGTCTGTCCAGAGCCGACGTTCTCATAAGGAGACAGTGTGACCGTGGGCGTGCTGCCGACCGAGACGGTTCGGGTGCAGGTCACAGTCTTGTCACTGTTGGAAGCGGTGCAGGTCCCACTGGTCATGAACGTGGACAAGTCACTGGCACGGGTACAGAACTTGGCGGAGGC
>CAYSOD010000377.1:0-4250 GCA_964432385.1 uncultured Rubrivivax sp. | reverse complement strand
GGGGGAGGCGGCCGTCGGTGGACAGGAGGGAAGTCGTCGTCACGGGTTGCCTGCTGTGGTTGAAGAGCAGTTGGGATGAAGCACGGGGGCGGTGGTCTGTCAGGCTGCGGGGCCTGTTGACAGGTTGGACGCTCCCAAAACCGCCAGCGCCGCCGAGGCCAGGCGCGCAAGGCCGGAGTCCGCGCGCGAGGTCAGCACCACCGGCACGCGGGCGCCCAGCACCAGCCCGGCACATTCGCCACCGCCGATGTAGACGAAGCTCTTGTAGAGGATGTTGGCGGCGTTCAGGTCGGGCAGCAGCAGCAGGTCGGGGTCGCCGGCCACTGCCGAATTCATCTTCTTGATGCGGGCCGCCTCGGCAGAGATGACGTTGTCAAAGCCGAACGGGCCTTCGACCACGGCCTGTGGCCAGGAACCGCCTTGGTGCTCGGCCACCAGCGCCTGGGCGTCCAGCGTGGCGGGGATGGCGGGGTTCACGCTTTCCACTGCCGCCACGATGCCCACCTTGGGGTGCGGCACGTCCAAGGCCTTCAGCAGGTCCAGGGCGTTGGACAGGATGTCGCGCTTGGTCTTGAGATCGGGCGCGATGTTGACCACGCAGTCGGCCAGCGCCAGCAGCTTGTGATAGCGCGGCAGGTCGAAGACGAAGGCGTGCGAGATGCGTCGGGGGCCGCGCAGTCCGGTGTCGCGTGCCACCACGGCCGACATGAGTTCATCGGTGTGCAGCGAGCCCTTCATCAGGGCTGCGACCGTACCGTCACGCGCCAACTTCACCGCGCGCTGAGCGGCGCCGGGGGCATCTGCGGCATCCGACCCGGCTGCCACCAGCTCGAACCCGCTGATGTCGATCTGGGCGGCCTCCGCCGCACGGCCGATGGCGTCCGCAGGCCCCACCAGCACGGGCCGCGCAATGCCGGCGGCAGCTATGTCTCGTGCTGCCTGCAGCGCCAGGGCGTCGCAGGGATACACCATCGCCAGCGCCTTGGGCAAGGCGCCGGCGGCGGCGCGGGCACGCTCGATCAGGGCGTGCAGCCGCGGGTGGGGGTGGGGCAGGGCGGCAGCAGCGGTGGCTGCGGCGGACGCCGCGTCACCGCCTGTTGTTGACCCCGGGAACTCCGCGGGCGCCCCGGCTGCCGTAGGTGACTTCAAGTCCGTCATGACAGGGGGCTCCGCGGGGATCGACGCTGAACAGGCCGACTCAGGTGTAGTCCTTGTACTTGTCCAGGAACCGCACCGGCTTGGACAGCGCGTCGCGGCGGAACGGGTCGCCCAGTTCGCGGGTGCACATGATCTCGATCACGCAGCTCTTGCGCTGGTTCATCTGCAGGTCGATGGCGCGCTTGAGCGCCGGGCCCACGTCTTCCAGTTTGTCCACCGTGATGCCCTCGGCGCCCATGGCGCGCGCGATGCCGGCGAAGCTCTCGCTTTCCAACTCGCCTGCCACGAAGCGGCGGTTGTAGAAGTCCACCTGGTTCTTCTTCTCGGCGCCCCACTGACGGTTGTGGAACACGACTGAGGTCACCGGGATGTCGTGGCGCACGGCGGTCATGATCTCGCTCATGCTCATGCCCCAGGCGCCGTCGCCGGCGTAGGAGATGGCCGGGCGGTCAGGGCGCGCCACTTTGGCGCCGATGATGGTGGGCAGGGCGTAGCCGCAGTTGCCGAAGCTCATGGGCGCGAAGAAGCTGCGCGGCTCCTCGAAGCGCAGGTAGCTGTGGGCCACAGAGTTGATGTTGCCGATGTCGGTGGACACCATCACGTGCGCCGGCATGGCCTTCTCCAGCTCGCGCAGCACCTGGCGGGGGTGCAGCCACTGGCCGCCCGTGGGTGTCTTCTCGCCCTTGGCCTCTTCGATCATGTCCAGGCTGTAGGCGTCTTTCTCGTGCGTCCACTCGGAGAGTTCTTTCTCCCAGGCCGCCTTTTCTTCGGCAGTCTTGGCGGCGCGCTCGGCGCGCGTGGCGTCGCATGCCAGCGTGCGGCCGGCCAGACGCTCCAGCAGCGCCAGCGCGGCGGCCTTGGCATCGCCGCAGATGCCCACGTCCACCTTCTTCACCAGGCCCAGCATCTTGGCGTCGGCGTCGATCTGCACCAGCTTGGCGCCCTTGGGCCAGTAGTCCATGCCGTACTGCGGCAGCGTGCCGAAGGGGCCCAGGCGGGTGCCGAGTGCGATGACCACGTCGGCCTGCGCGATCAGCCGCATGCCGGCCTTGCTGCCCTGGTAGCCGAGCGGGCCGCACCACTGCGGGTGGCTGGCGGGGAAGCTGTCGTTGTGCTGGTAGCTGTTGACCACCGGGCAGCCGATGCGCTCGGCCAGCGCAATGGCTTCCTTGAAGGCGTCGCCCATGACCACGCCGCCACCGGAAATCATGACGGGGAACTTGGACTTGGCGATCAGGTCGGCTGCCGCATTCAGGCTCTCCACGCCACCCGCGCCGCGCTCGATGCGGATGGGCTTGGGGATCTCCACCGTGATGTCGCCATAGAACAGGTCGCGCGGAATGTTCAGCTGCGTCGGACCCATTTCCAGCAGCGCGCGGTCGAAGGCGCGGGCGGTCAGCTCGGCCATGCGCTTGTTGTTGGACACATGCGCCTGGTACTTGGTGAACTCCTGGAACATTGGCAGCTGCGCCGCTTCCTGGAAGCCGCCCAGACCCTGGGTCAGCGTGCCGGTCTCGGGGGTGATCACCACCACCGGGCTGTGCGCCCAGTAGGCGGCGGCAATGGCGGTCACCGCATTGCTGATGCCGGGGCCGTTCTGGCCGATGATGACGCCGTGGCGCCCGCTCACGCGGGAGTAGCCGTCGGCCATGTGGCCGGCGCCTTGTTCGTGCACCACCGGGATGAGGCGGATACCTGCGGGCGCAAAGATGTCCATCGCGTCCATGAAGGCCGAGCCCATGATGCCGAACATGGTGTCCACGCCCTGCGCGACCATGGTCTCCACGAAGGCTTCGGAAGGGGTCATGCGGGTAGGGCCCACGGGGACGGTGCGGGCGGCGAGCGGTTGCGGTGCGTTCATGGAGAGCTCCTCGTGTGGGATGACGCCGGACGGCGCTGAATGACAGCCGATGACGAGAATGATAGCCACCGATTCCGTTTTTTGGAACTCCCAAACACAAAAGATGGAATTCAAGGGGCCTGCCGGCTATCATCTGGCTCATGAAGCTGGTGTCTCAACGGGCGACGGGGCGAGCCGAGGTGCAGGGCGATACGCCGGCCTTGCGCCTGGTGTCCCTGCTGGAGCACGTGGCTTCACGCGACCATCTGCACACCCTGCAGGGCCTGGCCGAAGCCACCGGCCTGCCCAAGCCGACGCTGCACCGCATGCTGCAGCAGTTGGAGGCAGCCGGCCTGCTGCAACGCGAGGGCGACGGTCGGCATTGGGGCACGGGTTCGCGGCTGCGGCGCCTGGCCGAGAACCTGCTGCTCAACAGCAGCTTGCACGCTGCGCGCCACCAAGTGCTGCGGCGACTGGTGGATGAGGTGGGCGAGAGCTGCAACATCACCGCCATGTCTGGCGGTGAGGTGCTGTACCTGGACCGCGTGGAGACCGCCGCGCCGCTGCGCTTCTATCTGCAGCCGGGCTCGCGCGTGCCGCTGCACTGTTCGGCCAGTGGCAAGGTGTTCCTGTCGCAGATGACGCCCGCCCAGCGCCAGCGGCTGCTGGGGGCCACGCCGCTGGAGGCCTGCACGCCGCGCACCCATACCGATCTCGACGTGCTGGAGACGGAACTGCGCCGCGTCAAGACCGAAGGCTGCGGTTTTGACGATGAGGAATTCCTGCCCGGCCTGACCTGCGCGGCCGTGCCGGTACCGCCCGCCGACCCCAAGGCGCGAGCCAGCCTGTGCGTGGCGCTGCAGGGCCCCACCGTGCGCCTGAACCGCGACAAGCTGGAGGCGCTGCTGCCGGCCCTGCGGACTGCCGCCCAGGCCTTGTCCCGATTGGAAGAGGGCGCGCCGTCCTCAGAGAAATCCGAAAGATCCGAAAGATCCGAAAGATCCGAGAGAACTGACCGAGCCGAGAGAAGAAAGAGTTCATGAGCGACTTCATCACCCTGCAGCCCGACCGTCAGGTCAGCGTGCGCGACACCTTCGGCATCGACAGCCCGATGACGGTGCCCGCGTTCAGCCAGCGCACCGAGCACGTGCCCGACGTGGACGACGCCTACCGTTTCAATGCCGACGTCACGCTTGCCTTGCTGGCCGGCTTTTCGCGTGACCGGCGTGTGCTGGTGCAGGGTCTGCACGGT
>CAYSOD010000376.1:0-4258 GCA_964432385.1 uncultured Rubrivivax sp. | reverse complement strand
GAGGGCGTGGATGCGGCCCACAAAGCCACCCTCATGAGCGCGATCGCCTTCGGCACACCCGTGCAGTTCAGCAAGGCGCATGTGGAAGGCATCACCCGGCTGCAGGCAGCCGACATCCGCTACGCCGAGCAGCTGGGCTACCGCATCAAGCTGCTGGGCATCACCAAGCGGCGTGATGATGCCGGGCGGGACGGCGGCGCCATCGAGCTTCGCGTGCACCCCACGCTGGTGCCGGCCTCACGGCTGATCGCCAACGTAGAGGGGGCCATGAACGCGGTGATGGTGCAGGGAGACGCCGTGGGCACCACCCTTTACTACGGCAAGGGGGCGGGGTCCGAGCCCACCGCCAGCGCGGTGGTGGCCGACCTGGTGGACATCGCCCGGCTGCACACAGCCGACCCGGCGCACCGTGTGCCCACGCTCGCATTCCAGCCGGGCTCGCTGGCTGCCACGCCCGTGCTGACCATCGACGAGGTGGTGACCTCGTTCTACCTTCGCCTGCGTGTGGCCGACGAGGCCGGGGTGCTCGCGAAGGTCACCGCCTTGTTGGCCGAACGTGGCATCTCCATCGACGCCCTGCTGCAGCGCGAGAGTGGAGAAGGGGAGAGCCAGACCGATGTGATCATCCTGACTCACAGCACGGTGGAAGGCCGCATGCGTGAGGCCATCGCGGCCATGCAGGCCCTGCCCACGGTCTTGGCCCCCATCGTCAGCCTGCGTAAGGAAGAGCTGGCCTGAGCCAAGGGTCAGGGGCAACACCATGAAGTACATCAGTACCCGCGGCGACCGCACCGAGCGCGGCTTCAGCGAGATCCTGTTGGAAGGCCTGGCCCCCGACGGCGGCCTGTATCTGCCGGTGTACTACCCGCAGGTGGATGCGGCCACCCTGCAGCGCTGGCGCGGCCTGAGCTATGCCGACCTGGCCTTCGAGATCCTGTCGCTCTACATCGACGACATCCCGGCGGCCGACTTGAAGCGGCTCGTGAGCAGCACCTACACGCAGGCGGTTTTCGGCACGCCGCAGATCGTGCCCATCCGGCCGCTGGAGCCTGGCGCGTGGCTGCAGGCCCTGTCCAACGGTCCGACCCTGGCTTTCAAGGACATGGCCATGCAGCTGCTGGGCGCGCTGTTCGAGTACGAACTGGCGCGGCGCGGGCAGACGCTGAATATCTTGGGCGCCACCTCGGGCGACACCGGCAGCGCCGCCGAGTACGCCATGCGCGGCAAGCGCGGCGTGAACGTCTTCATGCTTTCGCCTCACGGCCGCATGAGCCCCTTCCAGCAGGCGCAGATGTTCAGCCTGCAGGACGCCAACATCCACAACATCGCCATCGAGGGCGTGTTCGACGACTGCCAGGACATCGTCAAGGCCGTCAGCGCCGACCTGGAGTTCAAGCGGGCCTACCGTATCGGGACCGTCAACTCCATCAACTGGGCCCGCATGCTGGCCCAGGTGGTGTACTACTTCGCGGGCTACTTCCAGGCCACCACCCACAACGCGCAGAAGGTCTCGTTTGCCGTGCCCTCAGGCAACTTCGGCAACATCTGTGCAGGCCATGTCGCCCGCATGATGGGCCTGCCCATCGACCGCTTGGTGCTGGCCACCAACGAGAACGACGTGCTCGACGAGTTCTTCCGCACCGGCACCTACCGGGTGCGGCGCAGTGCCGAGACCTACGAGACCTCCAGCCCGTCCATGGACATCAGCAAGGCCAGCAATTTCGAGCGCTTCGTGTTCGATTTGCTGGGGCGCGACGGTGCACGGACGGCAGCGCTGTTCGGACCGGCCCTTGCCCGCGACGGCGGCTTCACCATCACGCCTCAGGAGCGCGCGCAGATGGACCGCTTCGGTTTCGTTTCTGGGCGCAGCACGCACGCAGACCGGCTGGCCACTATCCGTGACACCTGGCAGCGTTTCGGCGGCCTGATCGACACCCACACCGCCGACGGACTGAAGGTGGCTCGCGAACACCTGCAGTCAGGTGTGCCCATGCTGGTGCTGGAGACGGCCCTGCCGGCCAAGTTTGCGGCGACCATCCAGGAGGCGCTGGGCCGCGAGCCGGACCGTCCCGCCGCCCTGCGGGACATCGAGTCACTGCCCAAGCGCTTCACGGTGATGCCTGTGGATGCCCAGCAGGTCAAGGACTACATCGTCCACCATGTGCCGAACTGAACCGGACGTCATCCTGAGGCTCCCTCGTCACGCAGACGCGCCGGCCATCCCACGCCCGCATGACTGAACCGCACCGCAGCCACCATGTCTGAGATCACCAGCAGCAGCGCCGGTACTGGGGCATCCGCAGGATCCCTGTCGGCCAAGCCCGGTCTGATGACCCTGGAGGAAGCGCTGGAACGCCTGCTCGCCGCGTCAGCACATCAGGTCATCAGCGAGACTGAACAGGTACCAACCCTCCAAGCCTTGGGTCGGGTGCTGGCCGAGGACGTACGGTCCGGCCTGGACGTGCCTCCGGCCGACAACAGCGCCATGGACGGCTACGCGATGCGAGTGGCGGACGTGCCCGCCGCCGGCACCGTTTTGCCCGTGTCGCAGCGTATTCCGGCCGGTGTGGTGGGCCAACCGCTCTCCCAAGGCAGCGCCGCGCGCATCTTCACCGGCGCCCAGATCCCCCAGGGCGCCGACGCGGTGGTGATGCAGGAGCAGTGCACGTCCGTGGACGACCGGCAGGTGCGCGTCGACACCGTCCCGGCACCCGGGCAGTGGATCCGGCGCCGCGGAGAAGACATCGCCGTAGGCGCCACCGTGCTGGCGCGTGGGACATGGCTCACGCCGCAAGCCATGGGCTTGGCCGCCTCGGTGGGGCGCGCCACGCTGCAGGTGCTGCGTCGCCCGCGAGTGGCTCTGTTTTCCACGGGTGACGAGCTGTCCATGCCCGGCGAGCCCCTCAAGCCTGGAGGCATCTACAACTCCAACCGCTTCACCCTGACCGGCCTGCTACAGGCCAGCGGCTGCGAGGTCAAGGACCTGGGCATCGTGCCCGACCGCCTGGAGGCCACGCGCGAAGCCTTGCGCGCCGCGGCTCACGGTGTGGACCTGATCCTCACCTCGGGCGGCGTGTCTGTGGGCGAGGAGGACCACCTCAAGCCTGCCATGCGCCTGGAAGGGCGGCTTGACCTCTGGCAGGTCGCCATGAAGCCGGGCAAGCCCCTGGCCTTTGGCGCCGTGCGGCGTGATGATGGCAGCGAAGCCCTGTTCGTCGGCATGCCGGGCAATCCGGTGTCGAGTTTCGTGACCTTTCTGCTGACGGTGGTGCCGCTGCTGCGCGCGCTTCAGGGCAGGGCGCAGCGCGCTCCCGCGGCCTTCCCCATGCGGGCTGACTTCGACTGGCCCCGCCCGGACCGCCGCCGCGAGTTTCTGCGCGCAAGGCTCAACGACCAAGGCGGGCTGGACCTGTTCCCCAACCAGAGCTCGGGCGTGCTCACCTCCACGGTGTGGGCCGACGGCTTGGTGGACTTGCCCGCCCAAAAGCCAATTGCAAGGGGGGACACCGTTCGGTTCCTGCCCCTGCAGTCGCTGCTGGGATGACGCCGGACGCGTCCTCACGGAGGCCATGGGGCTGGGTGGGTCGCTCCGGCCTTGCGGCATGATGTGCCTATGAAGATCCGGGTACGCTACTTTGCTTCACTGCGTGAGGCGCTGGGGACGGAAGAGCATGTCGACCTCCCCCCGGGCAGCAGCGTGGGCGCATTGCGCGACCACCTGCTCCGTGTGAGCGATCTGCATGAGCAGGGTTTGTCGCGCGGCCGGGCTGTGCGCTGTGCCCTCAACCAGCGCATGTGCGGCGAAGAAGAGCTGCTGAGCGACGGCGCCGAAGTCGCCTTCTTCCCGCCCGTGACGGGAGGGTGATCCATGAGCCGCGTGCTGATCTGCGAAAAGGATTTCGACGTTTCAACGGAGATCGCCCGGCTGCGAGAGGGCGATGCCGGCGTGGGCGCGGTGGTCAGCTTTCTGGGTACGGTGCGTGACCGGCAAGGTGAGCAGCGGGGCATCTCCAGCCTGGAACTTGAGCACTACCCCGGCATGACCGAGGCCTCCATCGAGGCCATGATCGACCAGGCCTTCCAGCGGTTTGACATCCGCGCTGCCCGTGTGGTGCACCGGGTGGGGGTGCTTCAGCCCCTGGACCAGATCGTGCTGGTGGCCGTGACATCTGCCCATCGTGGCCAGGCGTTCCAGGCCTGCGAGTTCCTGATGGACTACCTGAAGACGCAGGCGCCATTCTGGAAGAAGGAAACCACG
>CAYSOD010000375.1:0-4268 GCA_964432385.1 uncultured Rubrivivax sp. | reverse complement strand
CCAGCGCGCGGGTGATCAGCAGATAGGTGTTGGCGTCGAAGTACTCGCTGAACTTGTCGCCCTGATGGCGCAGGTAGCTCTCGATCTGGAACTCGATGTCCTGCGTGCTGTAGGCGAGCTCGGCGGCGCGCAGCGCACGGCCGAACTTCTGCTCCATCGCGTCGTCCGACAGGTAGGTGATGTGGCCGATCATGCGCGCCACGCGCAGGCCGCGCTTGGGCACCACGCCATGGGCGTAGAAGTGGCCGCCGTGGAAGTCCGGGTCGGTGACGATGGCGCGGCGCGCCACCTCGTTGAAGGCGATGTTCTGCGCCGACAGGTTGGGCGCCGTGGCCACGGCCACACAGTGGCGCACGCGCTGGGGGTGACGCAGCGTCCAGCTCAACGCCTGCATGCCCCCCAGGCTGCCCCCCAACACGGCGGCCAGTTGCGTGATGCCCAGGCGGTCCAGCAGGCGGGCCTGCGCGTCCACCCAGTCTTCCACAGTCACCACGGGGAAGTCGGCGCCCCAGACCCGGCCCGTGGCCGAGTTGACATGCATCGGCCCGGTGGAGCCGAAGCAGGAGCCTGGGTTGTTGATGCCGATGACGAAGAAGCGGTCGGTGTCCAGGGGCTTGCCCGGGCCCACCAGGTTGTCCCACCAGCCCTCGCTGCGCGCTTGGCCCGCGTAGGTGCCGGCCACGTGGTGGCTGGCGTTCAGCGCGTGGCACACCAGCACGGCGTTGGAGCGCTCGGCGTTGAGCGTGCCGTAGGTCTCGTAGTGCAGCGTGTAGTCGGCCAGCACGGCGCCGCTCTTCAGCGGCAAAGGCTCGCTGAAGTGCATCTCCTGCGGTATGACGTGACCAACGGAACGCATGAAGAACCTGCCTGGGCCGCCTGACCACCTGCGTAGGCGCCATGTGACAGCGTTGAACGACCCCAAAAACAAAAACCCGGCGCCGCTTTCAGCGGACACCGGGCTCTTTGGTGTCCCTCTTTAGCGGCATTTGTGAAGCGCCCGCAATCCGGAGCAAATCGGCGCTGTGTCGGCAGTATATCGGCGCAGGCGTCAGCGGCTGGGCCGCAGTTGCCAGCCACCAGGCGGGCGACGCCATCGCAGGGGTGGGCGGCCCGTTGGCCTCATCGGCCTTGCACCAGCTCGAGGGCCAGGCGGTTGTGCCGCTCGATCAGCGGCCCAAGGTCGACGGTGGCAAGCTCGCCGCCATCGACCACGACCCGGCCGTTGACCACGGTGTAGGACGCCTGGACAGGCGCGCACAGCAGCAGGGCTCCCAGCGGGTCATGCACCGCAGCCCCCGCATGCCCGAGGGTGCGCAGGTCGAACAGGGCCAGGTCGGCCGCCATCCCGGGGGCCAGATGGCCGATGTCCCGGCGCCCCAGCACCGCGGCCCCGCCCCGCGTGGCCACGGCCAGGGCATTGCGCGCCGTCATCTCCCGCGGGCCGTGGTCGCAGCCGAAGGGGTCGGCCGCACGCCCCACGCGGGCCAGCAGCATGGCCATGCGCGCCTCGCCCAGCAAGTGCGCGCCATCGTTGCTGGCGCTGCCGTCCACCCCCAGGCCCACGGGCACGCCAGCATCCAGCATGCGGCGCAGCGGCGCGATGCCCGAGGCCAGGCGCATGTTGCTGCAAGGGCAGTGCGCCACGCCAGTCCGCGTGGCAGCGAAACGCATGATGCCGGCCTCGTCGAGCTTCACGCAGTGGGCATGCCACACATCGTCACCCACCCAGCCCAGGGACTCGGCGTACTCTGCCGGCGTCATGCCGAAGCGATCGCGGCTGTAGGCGACGTCATGGTCGTTTTCCGCCAGGTGCGTGTGCAGCCGGGCGCCGAGCGATCGTGCCAGCACAGCGGACTCGCGCATCAGGTCGCGGCTCACGCTGAAGGGCGAACAAGGCGCGGCCACCACGCGCAGCATCGCGTAGCGGCCGCGGTCGTCGTAGGTCTCGATCAGGCGTTGTGTGTCAGCGAGGATGCGTGCCTCCTCCTCGACCAGCGCGTCGGGCGGCAGTCCGCCCGCGGACTCGCCCACGCTCATGCTGCCGCGGGCCGCATGAAAGCGCATGCCGATGCCCGCGGCGGCCTCGATGGCATCGTCCAAGCGCACCCCGTTGGGGTAGAGGTAGAGGTGATCGCTGCTGGTGGTGCATCCTGACAGCAGCAGCTCGGCCATGGCCACCTGCGTGGACACCTGCACCATCTCAGGCGTCAGGCCGGCCCAGATGGGATACAGGGCACGCAGCCACCCGAACAGCTCCGCGTCTTGCGCGGCCGGCACCGCCCGCGTGAGGCTCTGGTACATGTGGTGGTGGGTGTTCACAAGGCCGGGCACGACGACGTGGCCGCGCGCATCGATCACGCGGTCGGCCTCGCGCGGCAAGGCCTGCGCCGGCCCGATGGCCTCGATCGCGCAGCCGCGCACCAGCACGCTGGCGCGTGCGAGTTCGCGCCCCTCGTCGTCCATCGTCGCCACGAGGTCGGCGTCGCGCAGCAGCAAGGTGGAGTCATTCAAAGAAGTCATGCAAACCAATCTATCACCGCGACGGTGGCGACGGGCCCGCCTGCAGCCTCTTTGCGGGGGTCCATGCTCGACCCCGAGCGCACGGGCCCCCTTCCCGTGTCGGGGCGCTGTGCAAGACGTCCGCCGGGGCCCACAATCCGCTCATGAAATCCATGCTCAAGACCTGCCAGCCCCTGCATCTGCTCGCCTTGACGGCTGCCACCTTGCTGTGCGGTCCGGTGGCGGCCCAGTCCGCCGCTCCCCCAGGCGCCAGCGAGCCTCTTTGGGAGGTGGGCGGCGTGGCTTTCGGCCTGACGCAGCAGGCCTGGCCCGGCGCCTCGGAGGACGTGCGGCGCGCCATCGCCCTGCCTTACGTGCTGTACCGCGGGCCCTGGCTGCGCATCGACCGCGGCGCCTTCGGGCTGCGTGCGGTGAAGAAGTCCGGCTTTGAGCTTGACATCGGCTTTTCCGGCTCCTTGGGCTCCAGTGCGAAGGAGACGGTGGCCCGAAGGGGCATGCCGGAGCTGGGCACTCTCGTGGAATTCGGCCCGCGCGGCCGATGGGACCTGGGGGCTGCGCCAGGCGGTGGGCAGTGGCGCGTGGAACTGCCGCTTCGAGGCGTGTTCGACCTGAGCGACAGCTTTGCTTCACGCGGCCTGACCTTGGAGCCCGAGATCCAGTGGAACCACAAGGACCTGGCCGGTTGGCGCCTGACCGCCAGTGCCGGGGTGCTGCTGGGTGACCGCCAACTGGCCGGCACGTTCTACGACGTGGCCCCGGCGTACGCCACCGCCCTGCGCCCCGCCTACGAGGCCAAGGCCGGCCTGATCGCCTGGCGTCTGGGCCTGACGGCCTCGCACCGGCTCACGCCCGACTGGCGCGTCTTCGGCTTCGGCCGGCTCGACAGCGTGGCCGGCGCGGCCAATGCCGACAGCCCGCTGGTCTCGCGCACCACGGGCTACAGCGCCGGTATTGGCCTGCAATGGACCTGGATGCGCTCGCAGCGCCCTGCCGCAGATTGACAAGGGCTTGAGGCGGCTTGCGCGAGCGTGTCCTCGCGCGAACATCTGACCGCCGACTGCGCCATGGATCAAGGACCGTGCCGCCCATGACTGTTCCTGACACACCCTGGTTCGAAGGTTTTACCGAGCTTCGCATCGACGTGGGCGGCCTCGGGTTGCGGGTACGCACCGGCGGGCGTGCCGATGCCCCGCCTCTGCTGCTGCTGCATGGCTTCCCCCAGACCCACGCGATGTGGCACCGCGTCGCCCAGCGCCTGGCACCACACTTTCGCCTCGTGCTGCCCGACCTGCGCGGCTATGGCGAATCCGACAAGCCCGAAGGAGGGCCGGAGCACGCAGGCTACAGCAAACGCGCCATGGCAAGCGATGTGGCAGGCCTCATGACGCAGCTGGGCCACAGGCGCTATGCCGTGTGCGGGCACGACCGGGGCGGCCGCGTGGCGCACCGGCTGGCGCTGGACCACCCGCAGGCGGTCAGCCGCCTGTGCCTGCTGGACATCGCGCCCACGCTGGACATGTACGGCAACACCGACATGGCCTTTGCCCGCGCTTACTACCACTGGTTCCACCTGATCCAGCCGGCTCCTCTGCCTGAGCAGATGATCGGCGGCTGCGCCCGCGAATACCTGCACGCCAAGCTCGGCGGCTGGGGCAGCGCGGGCCTGACCCACGTGGAACCGCAGGCCCTGGCCGAGTACGAGCGCTGCTTCTTCAAGCCCGAGGCCATCCACGCCGCCTGCGAGGACT
>CAYSOD010000374.1:0-4280 GCA_964432385.1 uncultured Rubrivivax sp. | reverse complement strand
CCAGCGTGAAGCTCTTGCCGATGCCGCCCTTGCCGTAGATGGCGATGATCTGGGTGGTCTTGGCCGCCGGCGAGGTGGACACCGGGTCCGGCTCGATCGCAGCTTCGGCCCTGAGGCCCTCAATTCGCTCATCACGCAGGAACATGACAGGCTTGGTGGGCGCGTTCATTGGCAGTGTCTCCAGTCGAGGACCATCTTGAGACAGTCGGGGTCACCAAACGCGGTGCGGTAGGCGGTATCGGCGTGCGACGGTTCGTCGTGGTGGGTGATCAATCCGTCCAGCGACAGGCGGCCACTCTCGGCCAATTCCTTGACGGCCAGCAGATCAGGGCGCTTCCACTCGGCGGCGCAGCGGATCTGCGCCTCGCGCATGAAGGCCGGCGCAAACATGAAGTGCAGCGGCTCGGTGTAGAAGCCCGCCAGCACGATCTCGCCGCCAGGGGCCAGGCGCATGACCAACTGGTCCAGGATCTGGGCGTCGCCGCTGACGTCGTAGATGGCGCGGTAATCGCGTCGCGGATCGTCCTTGGGGTCCAGCACCGGGTAGCCTTCGGCCCCTTGCTGACGCGAGGCGTTGATCTCCCACACCGTGGGCGGGGCAAAACCGGCCAGCACCACCATGCGGGCCAACAACCGGCCCAGCACCCCGTGGCCCACGATCAGGTCGGGCGGGACGATGGCGGTGCGCTTGCCGGCGTCTGACACGGCGTGATAGGCCGTGGCGGCCAGCGCCAGCAGCACCGACTTCTCGCCCAAAGTGTCAGAGATGGGCGTCAGGCGGGAGCCAGCAGAGACCAACTTCGATGCCGCACCGCCAAACAGGCCCCGCACCTCGCCGTAGCAGCGAGCGCCGGGCACGAAGACACGTTCACCCACCGACAAACCCGCGTCCGGACCAGCCTGGACCACGCGGCCCACCGACTCATAACCCGGCACCAGGGGGTAGCCCATGCCTGGAAACTGGGGCATGCGGCCGTTCCACAACAGCTTCTCGGTGCCGGTGCTGATGCCGCTGAACTCGATGTCCACCACCACGTCGGCCGGGCCAGGCGAATCCAGGGCGATCTGGTTGAGCGCCAGATGCTCGGGGGAAGCCAGGACGATGGCTTGCGTCTTCATGGCCTCAACTCCGCAAGGCCATGGCAGTCTTCGGCAGGAGCGCCGGGCTGCGAAAAGAGGGAGATGAAGTGACAGGACCGCATGACAACTGAAGGTGTATGGTTTACTAGACTGATTCGAGTGTCAAGTGATATTGACACATTGAGCTCAGTGTTTCCCCTAGGTTCCACCGGTTTGCAGGGCGGCCCGCTAGGGCGCCCGCGCCACCACCACCCCGGCCTGCAAGGGCAACCGGGTCTTGACCGACCGCACGTCAGTGAAGCCCGCCCCGTTCAGCAAGCGGCGCATGTCGTCCACCGACCGCGGCTGCCCGCGGCCCATGGCCAGTAGGTAGAAGCCGAAATAGGCGTCGCCCATCGCATGGGCTCCCGGCGTCTGTGCCATGGGTTCGGCCACCAGCACGGTGCCGCCTGACGGCAAGGCGGCACGCGCCGCCTTCAGGATGGCCAAAGCGTGTTCATCGTCGTGATCAAACAACACCCGCACCAGGGTGACCAAGTCCGCCCCCTGGGGCAGCGGGTCGTCGAAGAAGCTGCCGCCGAAGGTCTGCACCCGGTGGGCGAGGCCCAGACCCGCCAGACGCTGCCGCGCCAGGGCGGCCACGGGCGGGAGGTCGAACAGCATCAGTTCCAGCCCCGGGGCGCGCTGTGCCACGGCACTGACGAAGCGGCCCTCGCCGCCGCCCACGTCCAGCATGCGCCGATGGCGATGGAAGCCCCAGGCATCCAGCACCTCGTCAATGACCATGGGCTGCGAGGCCGTCATCAACGCCGAGTACTCGGCCACGCGCTGCTCGGGCAGCGCGTCCGACGTGGGATAGGCTGCGTAGGGCCAGTAGGCCGACATCGCCGAGCCTGCACCCTCTTCACGCAACAGCGCCACGGGATCACGCAGGTCGGCATACAGAGCGGCGTGGTGCTCGATCATGGCCTTCAGCCCGTCGTTGCCGACCATGGGCGCCCCCAAAGGCCCCAGCCCATAGCGTCCGCCGCTGCGGCGCTCCAGCAGCCGAATGGACACCGCCGCATCCAGCAGGCGCTGCATGGCGCGCACTGACAGCCCGCCGCGCCGCGCGAGTTCATCCACGGTTTGCGGGCCGCTGCGCGACAGGTGCTCGAAAAGATCCAGCCGAACACAGGCCGCCAGCACCTGGGTGTAGACAAAGCCCGCCACCAGGTCGAAGAGCTCGGACGCGCGGCGCCGCGCGATGGGGCGCGTCAACCAGAAGCCTGCGGCCCAGCGCTGGAAGCGGGGGCTGGCCACCAGACGGTCACGCCAGGCGGCAAAAGCATCACGCCAGCTCATGCCGCGCTCCGACGCCGGACCAGGAGAAGGGGATACGGGCCCGCGGCCCGGGTGGGATGCGGCATCGGAGGACCACTGCGACACGCCAGTTCCCCCACGCTCAGGCCGCGGCGCGCAAGGGCGCAGCCAGATGGGTGGGCACCAGGCGTTCAGACTCGCTGCGCACCAGCGCGCGCAGCATCGGTGCGCCACGGCACTCGGGCACCGCCTCCACGGCGTTGCGCACCAGGGTGTCGAAGTGCCGCATGGCTGCCGGAAGGCCCCGCTCCCGCGCCACGCTCGGGCGGCCCAGGGCGGCGTCGCGGCCGATGGGCTTGCCCAGTTGCTGGGCGTCGGCCACCACGTCGCGGATGTCGTCGGCCGCCTGGTAAGCCTCGCCCAGCCACTCGCCCAGCCCGCGCCAGGCCTCGGCGTCGCCGCCTGCGGCCTGCGCACCGGCCACCGTGGCCGCGGCAAACAGAGAACCCGTCTTCTCGCGGTGGTACTGGCTGATCGACACCCGCGCCTCGCATTCCCAGGCCTGCCCGGCCACGATGCCACCGGGCATGCCCACCGAGCCTGCGATGGTGGTCAGCAGGGGCACCAACCGGTCGGGCGCCTGTGCGCCCGCACGCGCCAGCACCTGGAACGCCACGACGATCAGGCCGTCGCCCGCCAGCACGGCCAGCCGCTCGCCAAAGGCACTGTGTACCGAGGGCTGCCCGCGGCGCACGGGTGCATCGTCGAAGCAGGGCAGGTCGTCGTGCACCAGCGAGGCGCAGTGGAGCAACTCGATGGCGGTGGCCGCCGCGTCGGACAAGGCCGGCCGGTCATCACCGCAGGCCCGCGCCACCGCCAGACACAGCTGCGGGCGGATCCGCGCCCCGCCAGGAAACACCGCATGCCGGACTGCAGCCGCCAACTGGGGAGGGCAACCGGACCCACCGGCCAGCGCGAGCGCGGCCTCCAGGGCATCCTCGATACGGGCAACCGCGGCCATGAGTGTTCTCCCGGGACCGGGTGCATGGCGAAGTGTCACGCTTGCCTGTCAGTCCTTGATGTAACTCAGGATAGACACTCCCCGTGCCGTCGTCAACCGGGAATGTCCCCGCACGGGAGAACGATCAGGGGCGGCTCAGGCCCTGCCAGGGCTGCAGAGTTCGCCACCGAATTCATGGTCCTTGCGTCGCGCGGGCCGTGCAGGCCGCCCTCAAACTAGAAGGCGCTTGAGCAGCTCGAGCACCACGTCAGGCGCTTCCTCGTGGGCCAGGTGGCCCAGCCCGGGCAGACGATGCAACAGCGCGCGCGGCTGACGGCGCGCGGCTTCGGCCGAGGTCTTGGGCGGCACGGTCCTGTCTTCCTCGGCCACCACCAGATGCAGTGCCGGCGCCAGGCGGGGCAGGTCCTCCAGCAAGGGGCGCAGGTCCCAGGCGGCCATCATGGCCAGTACGGCCGCCACATGCCGCCGGTCGCTGACCAGATGGGCGTACAGGTCGATGCCCGCCGCGTCCAGGCGCGAGCCGGTGCTGGCGATCAACCTCTCCAGCGGGCCGCGGTGACTGGCATGGAAGGCAAATACGTGGGGGACCCAGGGGTTCAGCGCGAACAGGCGGGCCAGCGGCGCGTAAAACCAACGCCCCTGCCCGGCCGGGGGCAGCCACGCCCCGTTCAGGCTGATGAGGGTGCGCACGTCGCGCAGCGCTGCGGGCGCGTCCAGCGCCATGCGCGCCGCCACCGCGGCGCCAGCGGAGTGGCCGATGAGCGCCACAGGCCGGGCCTCCAGAACGTCCAGCAGTTCGTTCACCAGACGCGCCATCCCGGGCAAGGACAAGCCTTCGTCGCCCGGACGGGCGGTAAAGGCGTGCCCAGGCAGGTCC
>CAYSOD010000373.1:0-4316 GCA_964432385.1 uncultured Rubrivivax sp. | reverse complement strand
GTTGGCCCGCTGCAGGTTCTCCGACATGCGGTTGAAGCTGTCCACCAGCACCATGAGCTCGCCCGAGGAGCGCACCTTGACCTGGCCCGCCAGTTCACCCCGGGCCAGCCGGGAGGCCGCCTGGGCCAGCTCGATGATGGGCGAGGAGAAGTTCTTGGCCATGAAGTAGGCCACGGACAACACCGCCACGCCGCTGATGCCCAGCACCGCAATGAAGAAGTACAGCGCGGGCTCGAAATCACGCGACAGCAGGCTGTGCGGCACGCCGTAGGTGATGCGGAGAAAGGGCTGGTCCTGCACGATGGCGAGGTCCCGGTAGGCCAGCAGGTCAGCGTCCCGCTTGTTGAGCACCACCTCCTTGGCCATCTGTGGCGGGCCCACTTCGGCGCGTGTCAGGGTCAGCGAAGACTTCTCGGGCTTGAGCAGCAGCTCGCTACCCGGCCCGAACAGCCAGATCACGGGTTCGTCGAACATCGTGATCGTCTTCAACCGGGAAACGAAGGTGTCCAGGCGCACCCGGATCACGGCGGCACCGCTGAGCGCACCGTTGTCGAAGTCCAGCGAGGGCAGCCCCGCCAGCAGCGACCAGCGGCCGCGCTCGTCGACAAATGGGCCTTCCACCACCATCTGCCGCGGGGGCATGAACCACTCCATATTGCCGGAAGACAGCAAGGAAGGCGTGGTGGTGATTCTTTCGAACAGGCGCCGCAGGTGAAGCGCCGTGGCCGAGCGCTGGCTCGAAGCAGTCGGGCTCGCAGGGACGTCCGACTCTGGCCAATTCACGCGCTTGCCATCTTCGACGCTGGCCACCAGTTGACCGAACACGTCGACGAAATAGATGCCTGAGTAGATCTCGTAATCGACTTGGCTCTTCAGAAAACTGGTCTCGAGCACCCGCGCGTTGACCAAGCGTTCATCCTGCGACGCCGACAGGTACTGCGTCAAGGCGTCGGACCCGGTGATCTGCTTGAGCGACCGGGTCAGGCCCAGCCCGTACTCCTGTTCGAAGTTGGCCGAGACAATGGCAATCTGCTGCGTGATGCTTTGTTCGGTGCGCAGGCGAGCCGATTCGCGGCTGAAGTCGAAGGCCACGATGATGAGCGGCACGCCAATGAGCATGCCCACGGCCAGGAAACCCAGCAGCAACCGATGGAAGATGGCCATCGCGTGCCGGCCCGGTCAGCGGGAGAAGGACATCACTTGCCTATGCCCAGCGCGATGGACTTCTCCACCACTTCGTCAATCAGGTACATCGCATCGTCCAGCTTGATGCCCAGGGCCTTGGCGCGGTTGCGGTTGACGAGGTAAGGCCCTCGCTCTGGCGTGCGCACGGCCATGCGGGCGGGGCTCAGGCCCTTTTCAAGGATGCCGTAGGCCATCTCGAAGGCCAGGTAGCCCTGGTTGTAGCCCGAGTCGTTGGCCGTCAGCAGCATGCCTTCCAGCACAAACTGGTCCTCGTGCGAGGCCTCGGGAATGCGGATGTTATTGAGATACCAGCGCCCCACCTCCAGCATGTCGACATGGTTGCCCTTGGCATCGCGCAAAGTGTCGTGGTTGAGCACGAAGAACGCGTCCACCTGTTTGGACAGGGCCAAGGCGCGACTCTTGAACTCGTCCAGGGAGTTGGTGAGCACCCTGTCCATCAGCTTGAGCGGCAGGCTGCCCCGCTGCGCCAGCTGCTCAATCATCTTAGCGTTTGGCCGCGAGGACTCTGAGTCGCAGGCCAGAACGGCAAAGGTCTTGGCCTGCGGCACCAGGCGTTTGAGCAGGTCAAGGCTTTCCTTGTGGTACCCCGACTGCCACACGCCCGTGACGTTGCGGCCCGGGTTGTCGAGGTTGTCAACGAGGCCGTACTTCAGCGGCAGCCCGTTAATGCCCCAAAAAACCACGGGCGTCTTGGAGTCCAGCAGTTGCCCGCCGACGTACTTGGCCGCGTTGTCGTCACCCAGCATGACCAAATCGGGGTTGAAGGCCTTGATGGCGGCCACGATCCTGGCGGTGGCCGAAGCCATCTCTGCGCGGGTGTCCTTGCGCTTGGTGTCCATCCACTCCTTCTTGACGACCACCTTGGGCGTCTCGACCTGATCGTTCTGCTGCAGTTGGCGCACCTGGGCATCACTGGTCAGGTAACCCAACGCCCGCATGGCAGCGCTCACCCCCTTTTGCGTGGATTGAGACCACAGATAGGCCTTGTGATAGCTGCTGACAATGAAGATGCGCTTCTTGGAGGACGCCGACAGCGGTGCCGACCAGACGGCTGGGGCCAGGATGGACGACGCGGCCGCACCAAGCCCCGCGGCTACCAGCGTTCTGCGGGTGGCGGCCATGGTCAGACTTTCTTCAGGCCACGCCACTTGGCAAAGATCTGGTTGACCTGCGTCGAGTACAGGTCCAGCGCGGCTTCCGGGGTCATGCGGCCCGACGCCGTATCGGCGAACATCTTCGGAATGAGCCAGCCCTTCCAGATCTCGTCAATCGCACCGTTCGCATAGCCGGGGTAGCCCACCCCCACCGTCCACTTGTCGGCGTCAGAGAAGATGGCGTACTTGTCGGCCGGTACCGCCTTCGGGTCCATCGCCACGAGTTTCTGCAGATCGGGCACCAGTTGGGGATAGGTGGGGAAGTTGTAGAAGCCACTGGCCAGGAAGGCGTCACGCGAGGCCCCGGCAAGGTCGACCAGAAAGCGCTTGGCACCATCGATGTTGCGGGCGAATTTCCAGATCACGTAGGCGTTCATCAAGTGCATCACCCCCACGCCTGCCGAAGGGCCTCGGGCAGGCCGCCCGAGGAGGATCTTGTCGGCGATGGGGATCTTCTCGCTTTCCCCCGTGCGCGTGATCGAAATGGCGTTGAGCGTCAGCGAACCCTTGCCCGCCAGCATCTGCCGGTTGTTGGACGAGGCATCCCAGCTGAAGATCTCGTCCGTCATGGTCTCGTCGTACAAGGCCTTGGCGTACTTCAGCGCCTCCAGGGTGTTGGCCGACTTCAGGGCCGGGCGCCCCTGGGCGTCCTGCACCACTGCGCCAAAGGACAACATCACGGACCGCAGAGCCATGCTGCTGTCCAGTTCGTTGGACATGCCGATGCCTACGGGAATGCCGTGCTTCTGCTTGATCTTGCGACCCCCGTCACGGATGGCATCCCAGGTGTCAGGCTTGACGCCCACGTCGTCCCACAGGTCCTTGCGGTAGTTCACCGGGTCAGGCACGTAGCTGTCGGAGAAGCCGAAGTATTTCTTGGTGACGGGGTTGAAAGTGCTCTTGACGGCGATCTCCAGCGGCTTGCCGTACTTGCGCTCGCACTCCGCATAGATGTCCCTGTGGTCCACCACCTGGTCTTCGTAGGAGGCCGGGGGGCTCAGGAACATGCACAGGTCATGGCCTTGCTTCTTGTTGATCTCGGCGGCCGCGCGGCTTTCGATGCTGGTCATGCCGACGTTGGTGACGATCACCTCGGTGTCGTTCTTGCTGCCCCACTCCTTGACGAATTTCTTGTTGAACCAATCGTCGAAGGCCGGCACGAAGTGGTTCCACTGCATGATCTTCAGGGACTTCTTGGCCGCATGGGCCGGGCGCCAGAAGGGGCTGCCCAAGCTTGCCGCCACTCCCGCACCGCCGGCCACGAGAACAAATTCACGGCGGCCGGCCAGGCGTTGGCCTGGAGTCTGGACAACTCTAAGTTTTTCCGTCATGCATCCCTCCCGGTATTGGCGTGCAGTCTATTGAGCTTTGTCAGCCCTGTGAAGAGTTCTTGCTCGCCCATGGCGCTACATTGTTCGAGCCTGATCCGGGACCAGCCTCGCCCAAACAGACGAGGCCCAAACACGCATCCTCGCGTGCCGCACAAAGCAAAAGGGCCAGCCTCTTGTGGAGACTGGCCCTTGTGTGCCCCGTTGAAGTACAACGGAAAATCGTGGTCGGGGTGGCGGGATTCGAACTCGCGACCCCTTGCACCCCATGCAAGTGCGCTACCAGGCTGCGCTACACCCCGAACCGAAGGATTATATCAGTGCTCAGCGAAGAAGCTCCAATGCCTCTTCAAGCGCTTGCCGAGCGATCGCAAGATTGGGCTCTTCACGATCACTGGCAAACAACGACTGCTGTGGCGATGGCGGCTCATCGTTTACGGTTACACGTGTGGCCGCTACAGAAGACAACACCGCAGCCGGTGCCGCTTCAGCGAGCCCCACCAATTCCACCGGCGCTGACGCCGCACGCACTCGCCCGCCGCCCAATTCCCCCAGTCTATTGCGCGCGCCGTTGATCGTGAAGCCCTCTTCGTAGAGAAGCTCCCGAATACGCCGCACCAACAACACT
>CAYSOD010000372.1:0-4351 GCA_964432385.1 uncultured Rubrivivax sp. | reverse complement strand
CCCGAGGTGCAAGGCCCGGTCGCCCTGGCCGACGGTGAAGGGCAGCAGTCCGCCGGCCAGTTCAGCCGCCGGGCGCCTGTGGGCAGAGGCAGCGTCGAGCGGGTGCGCCGGACCTGCCGGCGCACCCATCCGGTGCACCACGATGCGGGCCGCCTGGCCTTCGCCCTCGGCCACGAAACGCAGCAACAGGCCGGTCTCGGGCTCCAGGAAGTCGCGGTCGAGCAGGTCGGCGTGGTCAGCCGCCTGTGGGTCCACAGGCGCGGCCTCGATACGGTCGCCGAGCACGGCGGCCGCTGCCTGCAGCGCGAGGTCCTGCACGTCAAGCGGGCGGTTGGCCAGAACGACAACGTCGAGGTCGTGGTCAGGCAGCATGGCCAGGAAGGCCGTTGCGCCCATCACCGCGCCCCCGTGACTGACCAGGCGGGTACCCCGCCAGGGCTCGTCGACCAGACCGCGCCGGTAGCCCGGCACATGGCCGTTCAGCAGGGCCTGCGGTGCCGTCAGGGCGTCCAGGCGGATGGGCCCCTCGGTGTGCCGAAGCGCCGCCGCCCAACGCACCAGGTCGGCGGCAGTCGACTGCACGCAGCCTTCGCCGAGGAACTCCTCCTGCAGCGGCAGTCCGCGCCGCCAGCCGCCGCGGTGCGGAATGTAGGGACAGGACAGCCCGGCGTCCACCCGCCACACGTCGGCGGGCGCCACGGTGTGGGCCAGGCCGAAGGGCTCGAAGACGTGTTCGCGCATGAGTTCGTCGAACCCGCGGCCGGTCGCGCGCATCAGCGCCACGGACGCCAGGTGGTAGCCGCCGTTGCAGTACACGGTGGCAGCGCCCGGCGGGAAGTTCACCGCCGTCTGCCGGCACTGCGTGGGCAGCACCGCGCCGGCGGGAAGCGTGGACAGGCCGCCCGACACCGAGACGTCGAGGTAGCAGCGCAGCCCGCTGGACATGCGCAGCAGCTGGTCCAGGGTGGGCGCGCGCTGCGGCTCGCTGAGCTCGGGCACGTGGCGGCCAATCGGGTCTTGCAGCGACAAGAGCCCGCGGTCCTGCAAGGCCAGGACGGCGGCCGCGGTGAAGTGCTTGCTGATGGATCCGATCGCCATGCGGTGGTCGGGCCGCAGCGCCACGCCATGCTCCAGGCTGGCCAGGCCCGCCGCGGCGGCGTACGCCATGCGCCCGCTGGAGCCCACAGCAAGGATGAGGCCTGGCGCATCGCTGCGGCGCCAGGGGTCCAGCAGGCGGTCCAGGCGGGCTCGGGTTGGGTCGTCGATCATGGGCAGGGCAATGAAAAGGCAGGTGGCAAGGCAGGTGGCAAGGCAGGCGACAAGGCAGGGAAGCGGGGGTCAGCGTAATCCAGCGGTCTGATGGATGCCATGTCAGAAACTGGCCATGCCGCGCGCCGAGGCGCTTGGGTAACCTCGCGCCATGACAGCGGCGACCCAGACCCTCGACCTCCACGCGCCGGCCCTGGGCCGCGACTACCGCATCACCCTGCAGCCACCTGCCACTGGCGCCGAGCCGCGCGCGGTGCTGTTCGTGCTGGACGGGAACATCTACCAGCCGGTCATGGCCCAGATGACGCTGCTGCGCTCGCTGGGGCACGAGATCGTGCCGGTGCTGGTGGTGGGCATCGGCTACCCCGAGGCCGACCCCGAGGCGTGGATGTCGCGCCGCACCCTGGACCTCACCCCCTGCGCGCCCAGCCAGTTCAGGCCGCACGACTCGCAGGACCCGGCCGACTGGGGCGGCCTGGACCGTTTCCTGGACTTCATCGACGAGCAGGTGCAGCCTCGCGTGCGCGAGGTCTATCCGCTGGCAGCGGCCCATCGGGTACTTTTCGGCCACTCGCTGGGCGGGCTGGCCGTGACGCGGGCGCTGCTGCGGCGGCCCACCTCCTACGAGGGCTGGTTCGCAGTCAGCCCGTCGGTGTGGTGGGAGAACCGCATGGTGCTGCAGGACGTGGCGGCCTGGTCCGAGGCGGCCCGGGAACGTCCAGGCATGGCGCCGCGGGTGTTCATTGCCACGGGCGGCCTGGAAGAGACCGCACAAGAGCCCATGCCCCGCTGGCTTGCGGAGATGGGCGTCACGCCCGAACAGGAGGCCGCCCTGGTCGCCGAGGCGCGCATGATCGGCAACACCCACGACCTGGCTGCGGCCCTGACGCCGACCCTCCAGCGGCTGGGGGGCGAGGTGCAGTGCCGCATCTACGAGGGCGAGACCCACCTGAGCATCGTGCCGGCCTGCCTGACCGCGGCCTTCGACCTGCACTTCCGGCCGCCAGCCGAGCCGGCAAGCCCGTAGAACCGATTGGCACCAGCGCCACGCCTACACCGGCAAGGCCGTCTCGTACTTCACCTCGCGCAGCACCACGCTGCTCCTGACGCTGGCCACGCCGCTCTGGCGGAAAAGCCGCTCCTGCAGGAAGCGGTCGTAGGCCTTCATGTCGGCCACGACCACCTTGATGAGGTAGTCGCTCTCGCCCGTGGTGCTGGCGCATTCCATGATCTCGGGGCAGGTGGCCACCATGCGCTCGAAGGCCTCCACCGCCCCCTCGCTGTGGCGCGTCAGGGTGACGTGGGCCAGCGCGCAGATGTTCAAGCCCAGTTTCTCCCGGTCCACCAAGGTCACCCGGGCGCGCAGCACGCCAGATTCCTGCAGCGCCTTCAGCCGGCGCCACACGGGCGTGGGCGACAGGCCCACGGCTTCGGCCAGTTGCTGCACCGACAGCGTGGCGTCGCGCTGCAGGCAGTCGATGATGCGACGCGTGGTCTTGTCCAGGAGGATTGAGCCCATTGATCTCTATTTCGTAGAACGAATGTGCTCAATCTTAGGGTGAACACGAGGATGGAAGGTGATGTACCCACTCACGGCCCAGACCTAGCATCGCCGCATGGACCCGACACCCCTGCGCACTTACGAACTCTCCGACAACCTACGCGCCAACTCGGGCACGGTGTGGCTCACCGGCACCCAGGCCCTGGTGCGGCTCGTGCTTATGCAGCGCCAGCGCGACGCCGCCGCAGGGCTGCGCACTGGCGGCTTCGTCAGCGGCTACCGGGGCAGCCCGCTGGGCATGGTGGACCAGCAGATGTGGAAGGCTCGGCCGCTGCTGGAGGCCGCCGGCGTGCAGTTCCTGCCCGCCATCAACGAGGACCTGGCGGCCACCGCCTGCCTGGGCACGCAGCGCGTGGCGCTGGACCCGGCGCGGCGCGTGGACGGGGTCTTTGCACTCTGGTACGGCAAGGGCCCGGGGGTGGACCGGGCCGGTGACGCGCTCAAGCACGGCCACGTCTTCGGTTCCAGCCCGCTGGGCGGCGTGCTGGTGGTCTGCGGCGACGACCACGGCTGCGTGTCCTCTTCGATGCCGCACCAGAGCGATCTGGCGCTGGCCCACTTCGGCATGCCGGTGCTGCACCCGGCCAATGTGGCGGAGTACCTGGAGTTCGGCCTGTACGGCTGGGCGCTGTCGCGCTACTCCGGCGCCTGGGTGGGCTTCAAGGCCATCAGCGAGGTGGTGGAGTCGGGCATGACGGTGGACCTGGACGCGGTGCCCATTGACTTTGCCCTGCCGGTGCCGCTCGAGGCCTTCACCCCGACCCAGGACCTGCACGTGCGCAGCGTGGACCTGCCGTCACTGTCACTGGAGTCGCGCGCGGCCGAGAAGCTGGACGCCGTGCGGGCCTTCGCCCGCTTCAACGCCGTGGACAAGCACGTGGTCTCAAGCCCGCGCGCCACGCTGGGCATCGTCACCGTGGGCAAGGCGCACTTCGACTTCATGGAGGTGCTGCGTCGTCTCGACCTGGACCCCAACGCCCTGGCCGCTGCCGGGGTGCGGGTCTACAAGGTCGGCCTGGTGTGGCCGCTGGAGCCCACGCGCATCGTGGAGTTCGCGCACGGGCTGCAGGACGTCCTCGTGATCGAGGAGAAGGCGCCGGTGGTGGAGCGGCAGATGAAGGAGTTGCTCTACGCCCTGCCCGACGGCCAGCGGCCCCGCATCTCCGGCAAGACCACACCTGAAGGTGCGCCGCTGATCTCGGCGCTGGGCGAGCTGCGCCCCTCGCGCATCATGCCGGTGGTGGCTGACTGGCTGGCCCGACTGAACCCCGCACTGGACCGGCGCGACCGGGTCGTGGACTTCACCATGCCCGCGCTGCTGAGCAACGCAGCAGACGACGTACGGCGCCAGCCCTACTTCTGCTCGGGCTGCCCGCACAACACCAGCACGCGGGTGCCCGAAGGCTCGCGAGCGCTGGCCGGCATCGGCTGCCACTTCATGGCCAGCTGGATGGAGCGCCATACCGAGGGCCTGATCCAGATGGGCGCCGAAGGCGTGGACTGGGTGGCCGCCTCGCGCTT
>CAYSOD010000371.1:0-4370 GCA_964432385.1 uncultured Rubrivivax sp. | reverse complement strand
CCACCATTGATCAAGCCGCCGTCGCCGCGCGGCTTCTCCACAAAGCCGGTGACACACTCGCCCGCAAGTTGCAGGGCGCCATAGCGCCCGGGCGGTTGCACTGCCGTCACGGTGGCCATGCGGCCATGCTGACGGTGAAAGGCGATGGTGGCGGCAATGTCCAGATTGCTCACCCCGTCGCCGTAGGTGAAGCAGAACGCCTCCTCACCCTGCAGGTAGGGGCTCACCCGCTTGAGGCGCCCGCCTGTCATGGTGTCTTCGCCCGTGTCCACCAGCGTCACGCGCCAAGGCTCGGCCTTGCGCTGGTGCACTTCCATCTGGTTGTGCTGCATGTCGAAGGTGACGTCCGACATGTGCAGGAAGTAGTTGGCGAAGTATTCTTTGATCAGGTAGCCCTTGTAGCCGCAGCAGATGACGAAATCGTTCACCCCGTGTGCGCTGTAGCCCTTCATGATGTGCCACAGGATTGGTCTGCCTCCGATCTCAATCATCGGTTTGGGTCGCAGGTGGGTTTCTTCGCTGAGGCGACTGCCCAGGCCACCTGCCAGGATGACAGCCTTCATGCACGCTCCCACGGCTGTGATTCTGAAGTCGCTTGGTCGTCGGCTTCCTGGCTTGCGCAGTACGGCGCCCAGTCCGAGGTCACGCGAGCGACCTCGGCCGCCAGGGAGTCGTTGGGGCACACCCACAGAATCGCCAATGCAAGCGCTCTTGCGCTTTCAACGTCGTCCATGCTCCGGTTCAAGTACAACCTCTTGCGCAGCTCGCCAAGCCATGCTCTGGCACGTCGAAGGGTAATGCGCCCGCCGTTCACTGGGACCAGCAACACATCATCAGAAGGATGGGTTGAAACTTCCAAACGCTTCGCGGCTGTTGCCACGGCATCAAACGCATTCTGTTGCGAACACCACCGGGCCCAGATCATTTGCAGGGCAGCACCAAACTTCTGACAAAAGGCCGGCTCGTTCATCAGGGGTGACTCCTGCATCCGCTGCCTCTGTTCGGATCGCCGCTGCGCGAGGCCTGCGAGGTCGCTGGCCAGACTCGCGGCGCGAGCCACATACGCATCGACGGTGTCGCAAAGGGTATCCGTGAAGCCACCTGCGGCCAGTATGGTGCCGCTCAGACGCTCACGGTATGTCTTGCCAACCAGCGTCACAACGGGCGCCCCCATCCATAGAGCGTCGAAGGTCGTCGTCCCTCCTGTCAACGGGAAGGTGTCCAGGGCGATGTCGATGTCGTGATAGGTGAGGTATTGGCGGCTGGGATCCCGGCCCACGTAAACGATGCGCTCCTCTTCGATGCCGTTTTTTCGGAACTGTTCCCGCAGTCTGTGACGGGCCACTTCACGGTCCAGGTCCTTGCCCTCGATCAGCAGTCGGGACCGCGGAACCGACCTCAGCACACGGCTCCAGGCAGCAATGCATTGATCGCTCACCTTGGCAAGATTGTTGCAACTTCCAAACGTCACTGCGCCCACACGCAGCGCTGGCAAAGAGCTCAGCGCATACTGGTGATCAAAGCGCTGAAAGTGGTTGCGGATATGCGGCCGATAGACCGCGAAGCAGCCAGGAAGACGTACGAGCTTCTCGGTGTAGTGCTGATCTGAACCAGGTGGGTCACCAAAGTGGTCGGTGATGCGCCACTCGACTGCAGTCAGGCCCGTGGTGGCTGGGTAGCCGAGCCAAGTGGCCTGCACAGGTGCAGGCCTATAGGCCATGATGGGCAAGCCACTGTATCCAGTGTGCCCAGCCAGGTCGATCAGCACATCAACCTCATCCTCACGAATCTGGTCCGCGGCCTGCTTCGGCTCCTTGATCGTCAAGATGCGGAACCGGTCGGAAAGACACCTCACACGTTCCGTGACCGCGTCTGACTTGGGGTGAGTGAGATAGCAACAAACCTCGAAGTCTTGTCTCGACAGGCCAGCAATCAGCGGCTCGGCAAAGTACATCACCGAGTGATTACGCAGATCCGGCGACAGGAAGCCGATCCTCAGCCTCCGGTTGGCAAGGGGTGCATTCCGATAGGGCCTGAGGTGTTGAGCGGCTCGGGCTTCCATTCGACGGCCAAACTCTTTCGAGATTGTCAGCAAGTCCTCTGGCTTGCTGTGTTCGTCATAGATCATGGCGAACACCAGACCGATGCGAAAGGTATCGCTGTCTGCGCCGAGCTCGATGGCGCGATGGCAGGCCTCGACAGCCTCACTCACCTTGCCTTGCAGAAACAAGCCCTTGACCAGACTGCGCCAGGCGGCAGGCTCAGTTGGGCCCAGTTGCAGAGCACGCCGCGCATAGTCCTCTGCGTCAGCACCACGGCCCAGGTGGGCCATGGCCTCAGCCTTGGCCTGATGGGCGGCTTGATCTTCCGGCACCAGCTCAATCACTCGTGTCAGCGGCTGGAGAGCGGCCTCGTACTTCCCCATCAGGCTGAGTTGCTTCGCCCAAAGCCACTGCATCTCCACATGATTCGGAAACAGTCCTGCACCTTGTCGCAAGAGGTCCTCAGACTCTGCGGGCCGGCCCTGTTGGGAGCGAATGACTGCCAGATGGAGCCAGGCAAAGGGGTCCTGTAGTTCACTCTTCTTCAAATCTTCCAGACACAACGCCTCCAGTTCCTGAGGTGACCCCTGGTGGAACGAACGCAAGGCAGCTTCACGCTGGGCCATGGCAGTTTGCTCCAGACCATCCATCGTGGCTTCTTTCAAGTCAGGAGGTGCTGACGTCATGTGTCGTTGCTACTGCTCGGGGGACGGCAAGAAAAAACCCCCCTACCTTGCGGCCGGGGGGTTCTGTTGCGGGGCCCTGTCAAAGGGCCAAGCTAGAGGCGATCAGGGCCCGCCAACGATGTCCGCGGCGGCCACACCGGTCACGCCTACCAGCACCACCACCTCATCAGCCACGCCATCGCTGTTGCGGTCGATGAACAGATAGCCGTTTGTGGCATCGAACTGGAAGGCATAGAGCTGCGCACTACCACCACCTGCCCCCGCATTCAACGCTGCCAAAGCCGTATTGGCAGCGGTCGTGGCGGCGTCAAAGTTTGCAACGGCAGCACCTGCGGCGTTGAAGTTGGCAGCAGCTCCGCCGATACCACCCACGCCGAGCGCAAGCCGGTCAGTTCCACTCACGAAGTCGTTGATGCGGTCTGCGGTAGCCACGGTCAAGCCTGTGTCGCCAGTCGCGAACACGAAGGCGTCGTTACCAGCGCCACCGGTGATCGTGTCGACGCCGGCTCCGCCAACGATGGTATCCAACCCGTCGTTACCGCTCAACAGATCGTTACCGGCACCGCCCACCAAGGAGTCATCGTTCAGACCACCGCCTAGGGTGTCATTGCCCGCTCCGCCTGACAGAATGTCGTTACCGTCACCGCCGGACAAAGAATCTGCACCGGCTCCACCCGTGACCGTGTCCGCACCGATGCCAGCATCCACGAAGAAGCCCAGGTCACCCGCTGCCACCGACCCGATCTTGACGATCAAGTCGTTACCTTGGTTGATCTGGCCATCACCGTTGGTGTCGACATACAGCTTGCCGTCAGCCGAGGAGTAGAAGGCGTCGCTGAAGACCTTGGTCGTGGCATTACCTGCCAGAGACACCAGACCATCGGCGAAGGTAGGTACAACAGCGAATCCGGAGAGATCCAGCGTATCAGCAAGATTCGAGACTCCGTCGGTGACAGAGACCAGCAAACGGTCTGTACCCGAGGTGAAGTTGCTGACGTCGTCGAAGTTCACGCCCGTGCTGTCGGCCACAGCCGTATAGACCAGAACGTCGCTGCCACCCGCCAGATCAATCACGTCCACACCGGTACCGCCGTTGACGGTGTCGTTTCCGTCACCGGCCGAGATGGTGTCGTTGCCGGCCCCACCCGTGATGGAGTCGTTGCCGGCCCCAGCGGTCACGGAGTCGTTGCCGTCGCCAGCGTCAACAACGTTGTTGCCAGCTCCGGCAGTCACCACGTCAGCGCCAGCACCGGAAGTGATGCTGTCGTCGCCGTCCGCTCCGTCGATGGTGTCCGCACCCGCACCCGACGTCACCGTGTCGTTGCCGCCGCCAGCCATCACCGAGTTGGCGCCGTCGCCCGCGCTGATGTTGTCGTTGCCCAGTCCCCCATCGACGGTGTCGGCTTGGGCTCCCAGAGAGATGGTGTCGTTGCCAGCGCCGCCCAACACGTTCAAAGTGCCATTCACTTTGGTAGCCGTCAGCGTCAGCGTTTCGCTGCCGAGGGTGTCGTTCTCGCCAATGTTGATGACGGTATCCGTATCCGCTGTGGAGACCAGGTCACCGATACCGGTGATGACACCTGCCCGCAGAGCACTGGCATCCACCTTCAGGCTCTTGCCAGTGTCCACGTTGGTGGCGTCG
>CAYSOD010000370.1:0-4406 GCA_964432385.1 uncultured Rubrivivax sp. | reverse complement strand
GCTGCAGCGGCTGGCAGATGAAACCGGCATCACAGGCGAGCCAACCGAGCTCAAGCGCAGGGCTGCGCTGCAGTTGGCCCAGATGCTCACGGAGACGGGCGACACCGAGGGACTGCGCCTGCTGCGCACGACTGAGTTTGGCGGTCCGACAGCAAAGGACGGGCGCCGGCTGCTGGTGCAGGACGTGTTGGGCCCAGACTTGCTGGAGGAGACCGCCAAGATCGGCCAGCTGCAGTGGCAGAGCCGCCAACGGCAGATTGAGCAGGGCACGCAGGACTACGAATCCAGGCTGGCAAGCGTCATCTACGGGCTGCCGGACGGTGCCGAGAAAGGCGCTGCGATCACGCAGCTGCAGAGAGAGTTCGCAGCGAAAGGCGTGCCGCTGGGCAAGCTCATGGAATCCACCAAGAACATGGCGGCCACGGTGGAAGTGGTGACGGGCCGCAGCTACGACCCGTCCGGCATGGATGCGCTGCTGCAGGACATGCAGGGTCGCGTGGGGGCGACGTGGAACGCCAGACAGGCTGATCAGCAGTTCGAGCAGACACTTCGGGCCACGGTGGCGCCTGCGCAGCAGGCCGAGTACCGGCGCCGCTATGCCGACATCCGGAGCCGGCAGGAGCGGGAGAAGGACGATCTGCCGCGGTCACTGATCGGCCCGATCGTGGACGGGAAAATCAAGGCCAACCTGCGTCGGGCCTATCCCGGCGACATCACGGAGGCATCACTGCGCAACAGCGACATCACCGCCTTCATGGCCTATGGCAATGCCGACGTGGCGCGCTCTGCTCAGCTGCAGTACGCGGCCTACAGCAGGCATGTCGTGAGCCGCATTCGAGAGGCGGAGGGCAAGAAGGGGGCCAAGCTGGATGCCCGGGAGATCCTCGACGTGGCCGCCAGGGCCGTGGAGGAGTACGGGACGAAGGACAAGGAGAACTTCAACCGCCTCTTCCCCGGTTCCGACGAGAGCGACGAGCCATCGGTAAGCGGCCGGGCCAGGCCACCCAGGCCGGGCAGTGCAGGCCCTGGCGGTGCCAAGCCGGCAACACAGGCGCCGACGGTGTTCCCCTCCGGGCAGCTCGACAATGTGCCCAACCGCAGCCAGCGGCTCAAGAGCGGTGAAACCGTGCTGGCGCTGCCGAGCCTGCAGGAGGAGCTGACGCGGGTGATGAATGGCGAGCCGCCAAGCCCATCAGTGATGCGCGCTGCGCGCGATGCAGGGTTCGGCAACAGCGTGGGCAGGTGGCTGCTGCGGGAGGCCGGCGGCTACCCGAGCTTCGTGATTCCCGCCCCCGCCCGGCAGCGTCTGCTGCGCAGCAGCAATGACGCCCAGGGCATGGCAGATGCAATGCAGACCGCTGCGGCGACGGCATCGCAGCCGATCAGCTACTACGCCAACGCGGTGCTCAACGCTCTCACCGGGGCTGCGCCGGCGGCGGCGATGACCCTGCCGCCACCGGCGATGCGACTGCCAGCTTCGGCCACGCGAACCATGGCGGTGCGTTCGAGTCCAACACCCCGTGGGGCGCGACAGAGCTGGGAGAACGTCGTGGCGATGGCCAGGGGCCAAGGGGCCAAGTTCCCCGAGCTGGTGGCCGCACAGTGGGCGCTGGAGTCGGACTGGGGGCGTTCACCCAGTGGTCGCAACAACTTCTTTGGGCAGAAGGGCGCGGGCACCCGCAAGGCCACCTGGGAGGTGGTGAACGGCCGCCGCGTGAACACCACGGCGAGCTTCATGGATTTCGCCAGCCCGGCGGACAGCGTGGGCTTCTTGATCGACAAGTGGTATCGGGGCGACAACGGCGCCAATCGCGCCAGGACGGTTGAGGAAGCAGCTCGCATCCTCAAGCAGCAGGGGTATGCGACCGACCCCGAATACGTGAACAAGTTGCTGCGGATCGTTCGCGGCAACAGGAGGCCTTGACCCATGCCACAGGAACTGAAGCAGGTGAATGGTCGCTGGGTGGTGACCGGCGCCCAGCGGAGCAGCGATCTGGTGCCGGTGGCGCGCCCGCGGCCGGCGACCAGCTCGACGCCAGCCGCCAAGCCCAAGGCCAAGCCGCCACAGCGGCCGTGGTGGTCGAAGTTGCTGAACGATGTGCAGTACGAGCTGAAGCGAACTTCTAGGACCCCGGCCCAAGCGGCAAGAGCCCGGAGCCTCACGCCCACTCAAGCAGCGCTTGAGTATTTCAACACGCAAACAGCAACCCCCGGCTTAGGGCGTCTGGGCGAGCAAATAGCCCTTGGCGTTGTCGGCGCCACGGCCAACGCCTTGCGGATGGGCTACTCAGTCAACCAGCGGGCTCCTCGATGGCTGGGTGGCCAGGCCAAGCCCAAGGCTGATGCCAACAGCGGGGCGTTTGGCAGCGGCATCAACCGTGCAGTCGAGGCGATCTACCCACTGCTGAACGCGAAACCGCCATCGCAAATGTCGCAGGACGAACGCAACATTGACGGAATGCGGAACTCACTGGCGCTGAACCTGCTGCTTGCCCGCGTCAGCCCCGGCCTTGGCGCCGCCAGCGCCGCCACTGCTCTGGGAATGGGCGTGCGCGGTGGGGCTGCCCTTGCCCTCAACGAAGCGCTCAGCACCTTCCTTGACGACAACACCAGCGCGAACGTGGTGGACCTGATCAACATGATCCCGGGCGTCAGCCTGCCGGGCGGGGTCAACGTCGGCCAGGACGACATGGTTGACGCCGCCTTGAAGTCGTTTCTGCCCAACGCTGCGGCCAGCCTGGGCCTGGGCGTCGGCGCAGGCGCCGCAGTCACCGGCTTCAAGAACATCCGCCGCAATGTGCGCGCCCGCCGCGCTGTGCAGCAGGAGGCCAAGCACCGCGCCCGCCAGGAGGCCATGGGCGTGCTGCAGAAGGACGAGGCCGATGGCTTGGATTTCACCCCTGAGGTGAAGCAACCCCCGGAGCCGGCGCCGCCGCCGCGGGAGCAGAGCTTCGCCGAGGCCAATGCGGCGATGGAGGAGCGTCTGGGGATGCGGAAGCCAGCCCCGGCGGGACCCGCTGCAACACCCGCCCCCGCCGCCGCGGCGCCGGAACCCACACCGATCCCTTCGATCGAGAACGCCACCACCGAGAACTTCGGCAAGGCGCGGGACGCTGCCACCCAGCCGCTGCCAGAAGGCAGCCTCGACGAGGACGTATGGGGTGGCGTCTACGACCCGTCGCTGCCGGAATCCACCACCATCAGCAAGGTGTGGGAGGAGCTGAGCGACACCGAGATCAACACGGTGCTCAGCAACCCCGGCACGCCGGTGATCGAGCGCCTGAATCAGGTGCTGGAAGCACGCCAGGGCCTCGATGCACCGCCGCCGCTGGATTCCGGCATGGTGATGGCCCCGACCGACAAGCTGGCGACCGACTACCTCGACACGGCCGTGGGCAAGCTGCAGGGCCGTGAGGTGTGGCAGCTGCAGCCACTCTTTGATCCCGACACCAACTCAGCGCTGTGGCAGCGGGCCCAGTCGCTCAGCGGCGTGGATGAGCCAGCCCAGCTCACCAAGGCCGACATGGTGGAGACACTGCAGGCCTACGCCACAGAGGCCGGCCAGATCCCGATTGTGAATCGGATGATGGGCGCCCAGATGCTGCCCACGGCGGAGATCACCCCGGCGCCGCAGGTGTTCCAGTACAAGGGCGGCGTCAACGATGCCGGAGAACAGATCGGCAACTCGCTGTCGGGCGTGGAGAGGTGGGATCCCAATGCGGAAGGGATCATCCAGGTGTGGCGCGATGGAGCCGGCGAGATCGGCGATGCCGGCAAGGTCTACGTGGTCAACGGCCACAACCGTCTGGCAGCCGCCACCCGCATGGGCATCCCATCCATGCGGGTGGAGTTCCTCGACGCGCCCACGGCAGCCGAGGCCCGGCTGCAGGGGGCCATCTCCAACGTGAGCGATGGCAAGGGGACAGTGTTCGATGCCGCCAAGCTGGCACGGGAGTACGGCATCGCCGATCCGGCACAGCTCAAGGCCCTGGGCAAGCCCGGCGCCAGCGGCTTCTGGAAGGAGGGGATCGCCATGGGCCGCCTGCCCGAGGACGTGTTCACCGCGGCGGTGAATGAACAGATCCCGCTGCGTCGCGCCGTGATCATCGGCGAATCGGGCGCCGATGAGGAGACCATGCGCTCGGCCTACCGCTATCTGGTCCAACAGGGCCCCGAAAACGTCAAGGAGGGGACTCTGCGGGAAATGCTGGCGATGGCCAAGCGCTCACCAGCGGCATCTTCTGTTGATCAGCCCGACATCCTGACTGGCACCGAATGGGCCCAGGACTTCAACGCGGGGATGCTGGCCAAGGCCGACCTGGCGGCGGCAGTGCGGCTGATGCTGAGCAAAGAGAAGAAGCTGTTTGGCACCGTTGGACGCCAGGCCGGTCAGATCGAACGGGTGG
>CAYSOD010000369.1:0-4415 GCA_964432385.1 uncultured Rubrivivax sp. | reverse complement strand
GGGCAGCGCGTCGAACTTCGCCTTGTTGACGCCGATCTCCTCGGCCGAGGACGGTTCCTGGACCCCGGGGAAATAGTAGTTCTTGGCCACCTGATGGAAGCCGAGCGCGGCGTCGTTCCACGGCCCGATGAATTCGGCGGCGTCGATCGTGCCGGCGCGCAGAGCGGCGAACCTGCGCACGTTCACGTGCACCGTCGGGACATAGGGGTTTCGAGGGTGCATCACCAGAGACACACCCATGGCCTCGAAGGGCGCGCCGGCCAACTCCGGCCGGTGCTGCGTGGCCGAAGGTGGCAGCGTCTTGCCCTTGACATGGCTGAAGTTGCAACCGCCTCGCTCCAGCAGGCCACCCTCCTCCACCAACCGTGACAGGCCGTCGCCTTCCAGGCGGCCGCCGGGCTCGCGCGTCCAGCCGTCGGTCATGAAGGCATGGCCATCCTCGGCCTGCAGCGCGTTGATGATGCCGTCCTGCAGACCCAGCAGGTACTGCCGGACGGCAGAGGTGTCGATGGCGGCAGCGTGGTGTTGGGCAACAGCGGTCACAGGGGTATCCGGTCCGTGAGAAGAAGAGGCTTCAACAGCACCAGGTACCCGTGGCATCGGCACTGCACATCCGTGTCCCTCGAATTAGACACGCACCGACACGCTTCGCCGTGCAAACGCCCATGACCTGGATCAGACCGGGACCGTGAAAACCCTCAGAACGCTCACACCAGCTTGATCGGGGCGGCCTGCTCGGGTTTGCAACCGCGGGCCGGGCCCAGGCGCCGCTCGATCTCGGCCATGTCACGCTCGACGTCGCCACTGAGCTGGAGGCAGGAGTGCACCCCCACGCGGCGGCGCCCGAAGTCCAGATAGGCCAGTGCCAGGGGCACTCCCGCCTCCAACGCCACGCGGTAAAAGCCGCTGCGCCAGCCGGGACCGAGCGAGCGGGTGCCCTCCGGGGCGACCACCAGCCACATGAAGTCGTCCCGCTCTCGGGCCTCGCGCATCTGCCGCACCATGTCGGCCACGATACCGCCCGGGGCACTGCGGTTGACCGGCACGCCCCCCATCCAGCGCAGCCAGGGGCCGAACAGCGGGATACGGAACAGCGAGTCCTTGCCCCAGATGGTCACCCGCAGCCCCATGGACCACTTGGCAAAGATGCCGACGATGAAATCCCAGTTGGACGTGTGCGGATAGACCGCGATCACCCCCTGTCGGGCGGGCAGGCCATCAAAGTCCAGCTGCCAACCGGCTCGCCGCAGCAACCACAGCGCCAGGCGGCTGCCCTGGAGCTGCACCGGGCGCTGCTTCAGCTCTTGCGGGCCAGCAGCAGCAACGTTCTCCAGAGCGGTGGTGGCGGTACGGGCAGGCGTCATGGGGTGGGGCTATCCACGGGGCACGCAGCGCGCCCGGACTCGCCCGTTCTCGGTTTGAAGAGAGTTTTTCAGGGCGCTCGCTGCGAGGTCTAGCGTGGTTTGATCGCCCGGTGGCCGATGTCGCGGCGCCACTGCGCGCCGTCAAACGAGATGGGCTGGAGCATCTCGTAGGCCCGTTGCTGCGCCGTGCGCACCGAGTCGCCCAAGGCGGTGACGCACAGCACGCGCCCGCCGGAGGTGCGCAGGCTGCCATCGGCTGCCCGATCGGTGCCTGCGTGGAAGACATGGCCCTCCTCCGATGGCCCCGGCAGCCCGGTGACGAGATCCCCCTTGCGCGGGGCCTGCGGGTAGCCGGCCGCCGCCATCACCACCCCCAGGGCCACGTGGCGGTCCCACTGCAGTTCCACCTGGTCGAGCGTGCCGTCGGTGGCGTGAAGGAAGAGGTCCAGCAGGTCGCTCTTCAGGCGCATCAGCAGCACCTGGGCTTCGGGGTCACCCAGGCGAGCGTTGAACTCCACCGTACGCGGGCGGCCCTGCGGATCGATCATCAGGCCGGCATAAAGAAAACCGGTGAAGGGCATGCCGTCCTTGCGCATGCCGGCCACGGTGGGGCCGATGATCTCGCGCATCACACGGGCGTGGACGTCCGGCGTCACCACGGGGGCGGGCGAGTACGCCCCCATGCCGCCCGTGTTGGGGCCCTGATCGCCATCGAAGATGCGCTTGTGGTCCTGGCTGGTGGCCAGCGAGACCACGTTGACGCCATCACAGGCCACGATGAAGCTGGCTTCCTCGCCAGCCATGAACTCTTCGATCACCACCTTCGCGCCGCCCTCGTTGTGCTGCGCGCCCAGCGTGTTGGCCGAGAGCATGTCGTCGATGGCGGCGTGGGCTTCTTCCTCGGTCATCGCCACGACCACGCCCTTGCCTGCGGCCAGGCCATCTGCCTTGATGACGATGGGCGCGCCCACCGCGCGCACGTGTTCATGGGCTGGCACAGGATGGGTGAAGGTGGCGTAGTGCGCGGTGGGGATGCCATGGCGCTGCATGAAGTCCTTGGCGAAGGCCTTGGAACTCTCCAGCTGGGCCGCCGCCCGTGTGGGGCCGAAGATCCTCAGGCCCCGGGCGCGGAACAGGTCCACGATGCCGGCGGCAAGCGGGGCCTCTGGGCCCACCACGGTCAAACCCACTTTCTCATCGGCGGCAAAGTCGGCCAGCGCCTGCAGGTCGGTGATCGGCACGTTGCGCACGCCCGGCTCACCGGCCGTCCCGCCGTTGCCCGGCGCCACCAAGACCATCTGCACCCTCGGGCTGCCGGCCAGCTTCCAGGCCAGCGCGTGCTCGCGCCCGCCGCTGCCGACGACGAGGACTTTCATTCGTTGATCAGCGCGTTGTGGAACACGTCCTGAACGTCGTCCAGGTCCTCGAGCACGTCCAGCAGCTTCTGCATGCGCACTGCGTCTTCACCCGTGACCTCAATCGGGTTCTCTGCCCGCATGGTCACTTCAGCGATCTCGGGCTTGAGGCCTGCAGCCTCCAAAGCGTTCTTCACGGTCTCAAAGTCACCTGGCGCGCTCAGCACCTCGATGGAGCCGTCCTCACCCGTGATGACGTCCTCGGCGCCAGCCTCCAGCGCAATCTCCATCACCCGGTCCTCACTGGTGCCGGGGGCGAACACGAACTGGCCGCAATGCTTGAATTGGAAGGCCACCGAGCCTTCCGTGCCGAGATTGCCACCGTACTTGCTGAAGGCGTGGCGCACCTCGGCCACCGTGCGCACCCGGTTGTCGGTCATGCAGTCGACGATCACCGCCGCGCCACCGATGCCGTAGCCCTCGTAGCGGATCTCCTCGTAGCTCACGCCCTCGAGGTTGCCCGTGGCCTTGTCGATGTTGCGCTTGACGGTGTCCACCGGCAGGTTCACCGCCTTGGCCTTCTCGATGGCCAGGCGCAGCCGGGGGTTGGCGCCAGGGTCGCCCCCGCCCAGGCGGGCTGCGACCATGATCTCGCGGATCACCCGCGTCCAGGCCTTGCCCCGCTTTTCATCCTGCCGGCCCTTGCGGTGCTGGATGTTGGCCCATTTGGAATGCCCGGCCATCGGATCTCCTCGCCCGGCGCCTGGATCGCCGGCCAAGGGCTCGGCCGACTCCGGTGCAGGGGCACATGTGGTTTGTATAGACTGCCCGCGATTTTACGGGTGGCCCCCTGCACGCCTGTCCCTGGCCCGTACGCCGTCCACCCGTCGCCGCTGCTCCTTTCGTCCCCCGCCCCAGCGCCACCACCGGAGGCCACATGCCCGAGCCCATCCTCGTCGCCCGTCGCGGCACCACCGAATGCCACCTGCTGCCGGGCCTGGCCAATCGCCACGGCCTGATCACCGGGGCCACCGGCACGGGCAAGACCATCACGCTGCAAACCCTGGCCGAGGGCTTCAGCCGCATGGGCGTGCCGGTGTTCATGGCCGACGTGAAAGGCGACTTGACCGGCATCAGTCAGACCGGACGGGTGTCCGACAAACTGGCGAAGGTGCTGGCCGAGCGCGGCATCGAGGCTCCCGCCCCGCTGGCCTGCCCCACCACGCTGTGGGACGTGTTTGGCGAGCAGGGCCACCCGGTGCGCGCCACCATCAGCGACATGGGGCCCTTGCTGCTGTCGCGCATGCTGGCGCTGAACGAGACGCAAGCCGGCGTGATGAACCTGGTGTTCAAGATCGCCGACGACCATGGACTGGCCCTGCTGGACCTGAAGGACCTGCGCGCCATGCTGCAGCACGTGGGCGAGAACGCGAAGGACTTCACCACCGAGTACGGCAACATCAGCGCGGCCAGCGTGGGCGCCATCCAGCGCGGGCTGCTGCAGATCGATCAGCAGGGCGGCGACCGCTTCTTTGGCGAGCCCATGCTGGACATCGCCGACTTCATGCAGACGGTGGAAGGGCGCGGCGTGGTCAACATCCTGGCCGCCGACAAGCTGATGACGGCCCCCCGCCTGTACGCCACCTTCCTGCTGTGGATGCTGTCAGAGCTCTTCGAGACCCTGCCCGAGGTGGGC
>CAYSOD010000368.1:0-4419 GCA_964432385.1 uncultured Rubrivivax sp. | reverse complement strand
TCACTAAACGCCCGGACCCCGTGTTCATCATGAGGGTCGCAAAATCGTGGGCGGGAATGTCCGTCGTCATCGAGCGGATCACCGCGATATCGTCGATGTGATCGCCAATTTTTGGGAAAAGGTCGCTGACTTCGATGCCGCTTTGCGCCAGGTGGCGCAGGAATGGCTGGAGCCCGCCACCTTGCAGCGCACCCTGCGCCATGATGGTCCGCTGGACCTGCAGTGGTTCAACGCCGAGACGGCGCAGTTGCTGGACACCCAGGTCTGGGGTTCGGGTTTCGAGGCCCCGCTGTTCTGTGACCGCGTAGAGGTGCTGCAGCAGACCCTGCTCAAGGACAAGCACCTCAAGCTGCGGGTGCGCCACGCCGGGCAGGTGCGCGATGCGATCTGGTTCCAGCGCACCGAGCCGCTGCCCGAGGTCGCGCGTCTGGCCTACCGGCTCCAGGTCGACGAGTGGAACGGCCGGCAGCGGGTGCAGATGGTGGTGGAGGCGGCCGACGGCGTTTGAGCAGGCGAGGGCCGCGGCTGAGCCAGTGGCAGCCCCTGCCGCGACCTACCGCGGGGAGCTCCCCCGCGCAGAGACCAGGCCTTGACCCTTGAACAGCGTGGAACTGCCGTGTGCGGCAGCATCCTGCCCATGAATATCTCGTGCACCTTCTTCATCCGCCGTCTGTTCCGGCTCGCGGGGCCTGCTTTGCTGGCGGCTGCGGCCACGGTGGCGTCGGCCCAGACGGCCTCCGGCGCTGACATCAAGGCCGTGACCGTCGCGCGTGGCCTGTCCAACCCCTGGGGCCTGGCATTCCTGCCCGATGGGCGCATGCTCGTGACCGAGCGCGTGGGCCGCATGCGCATCGTCTCGCCCGACGGCCGTCTGTCCGACCCGCTCAACGGTCTGCCAACCGTGGACTTCAAAGGCCAGTGCGGCCTGCTCGACGTGGTGGTGGACCCGAAGTTCGCCGAGAACCGCTGGGTGTACTGGACCTATGCCGAGCCGGGCGAAGGCGGCAACGGCGTGGCCGTGGCGCGAGGGCGCCTGCAAGACCGCCAGCTCGCCGAGGTGAAGGTCATCTTCCGCCAGATGCCCAAGGTCGACAGTTCGCTGCACTGCGGCTCGCGGCTGGCATTCTCGCCCGATGGCCGGCTCCTCGTCGGGCTGGGTGACCGCTTCAGCCGCAAGGACGACGCGCAAAACCCGGCCAACCACCTTGGCAAGGTGGTGCGCATCGAGACCGATGGCCGCGTGCCAGCAGACAACCCACTGGCCAACCGCGCGGGCGCGGCGCCTGAGGTCTTCAGCTTGGGCCACCGCAACATCCAGGGCCTGGCGGTCCACCCCATCACGGGGGACCTTTGGCAAACCGAGCACGGCCCGCAGGGCGGTGACGAGGTCAACGTCCTGGAGGCCGGGCGCAACTACGGCTGGCCGCTCGTCACCTATGGCCGCAACTACGGCATCGGCACGCGCATTGGCGAGGAAGGGCCCAAGCCCGGCTTTGAGCACCCGCTGAAGTGGTGGGTACCGGTGTCCATCGCCCCCAGCGGCCTGGCCTTTGTCACCAGCGACCGCTACCCCGGCTGGAAGGGCAGCCTGATGGTGGGCATGCTGCGCGGCACGGGCGTGCTGCGCCTGACGCTGGACGGCCGGCGGGTGGTGTCCGAGGAGCGCGTGTTGCCGGGCCAGCAGGCGCGCATCCGCGACGTCCGGCAGGGTCCGGACGGCTGGATCTATGTGCTGACCGACGGGGTCGAAGGGCAGGTGCTGCGCCTGGAGCGCTGACGTAGGCCGTGCCCGCTGCGGCGCGTTGAAGCGGTCGTCAGGCGGTGGTCAACTGACGCGACCGAACCACCACACGCCCAGGCCTGCACCCAGGGCGATAAAGGCTGCGGCCAGCAAGGCGAGCAGGGCGGTGACTTCGGTTTCCTTGCGCTCGACCACCAGCTTGCTGGACAGCGACTCGTAGACCTTCAGCAGGTCCTGTGCGGAGCCGGCATAGAAGTACTCGGCCGGGGTCAGCACGGCGATGTTCTTGAGGGTCTCCTCGTCCAGCCGCACGCGCATGCTCCAGCCTTCGAAGCCGATGGTCTCGCCCGCGGTGGTGCCCACACCCACGGTGTAGACGCGCACGCCCCGCTGGGCGGCCATCTTGGCGGCGTCCAGCGGGTCTGGGCCGGTGGTGCGCTGGCCGTCGGTGAGCATGATGATGGCCGCGGAGTTGTACGAGCCCGGCTCCACGGGCTTGAACTCCTTCTTGGGCTTGCTCTCGCCCAGGGGCTTGGGCATGTTGCGCTGGCCGGTGATCTGCGAGATTTCGATCTCGTCGTCGGGGAAGAGCGTGGCCAGCGACAGCACGATGCCGCTGCCGGTGGCGGTGCCGCGCTGGAGCTGGAAACGGTCGATGGCGGCAATGATGTCTTCGCGGCTGGTGGTGGGCGCCTGCACCACAGCGGCCGTGCCGGCGAAGGAGACGATGCCCACCTTCACGTCGCGCGGCAGCGAGTTGACAAAGGCCTTGGCCGCCTCCTGCGAGGCCACGATACGGGTGGGCTTGACGTCGGTGGCGCGCATCGAGCCGGAGACGTCCATGGCCAGCATGATGGTGCGCTGCGTCAGCGGCAGCTTGACCACCGCCATGGGCCGCGCCGCGGCCAGCAGCAGCGCCGCGATGGCGGCCAGCATCAGCGCCGGCGGCACGTGGCGCCGCCAGCCCGGGCCGGTGCCCAGTGCCGCCTTGGCCACGGCAATGCTCGCCAGCCGCACGGTGGAGCGGCGACGGCGCTTGAGCAGCCACAGGTAGGCGCCCACCAGCACGGGCACCAGCAGCAGGCCCCACAGGAGGTTCGGCCACTGGAAAGTCATGCTGCGGTCTCCAAAACCCTGGCGCGCTGAAACGCCGCCGGAAACCGTGGGGACGCTTTGAGGCGCGCGCGTTGGCGCCGCATGTCGCAGTAGCGCAACAAGGCCTCCAGCAGGTCTTCGTCGGTGGACAGCTCCAGCACATCGGCGCCGCTGCGGCCCAGCGCGTCACGCAGCTGCGCTTCGCGTTCCTCGGCAATGGCCGCGTAGCGGTCGCGAAAAGCCGGGTCGGCGCTGTCGATGAAGAGCTGCTCGCCGGTCTCGGCGTCTTCCACCGTCACCAGGCCGATCTCGGGCAACACCATCTCCAGCGGGTCCACGAGGCGCACGGCCACCACCTCGTGACGCTGGGCCAGGCGTGACAACGCAGCCTCCCAGCCCGGGGTGCTGATGAAGTCCGACACCACGAACACCAGACTGCGCCGGCGCAGGGTGCCCTCGGCGGTGTGCAGCAGGTCCGCCAGGGAGGTGGCGGTCTCGGCGTGGGTGCCGCTTTTGCCACTCTTGCCTGCACCTCGTTCGCTGGTCGGCTTGGGCGTCTGGCCTGCACGGGCACGCGGCCGCGGCGCGCGCATGCGGGCCAGGAGGTTCAGCACATGGCTGCGGGAGCTGCCCGGGGGCAGCACCGTGTCCACCCGCGTGCCGTAGAGCAGGGCGCCCACGCGGTTGCCGTGCCGCGTGAGCACGCGGGCCAGCGCCGCCACGAAGCCCTCGGACACGCCGAGCTTGGTGACGTCCGAGGAACCGAAGTCCACGCTGCCGGACAAGTCCAGCAGGAACCAGGCGGTGAGGTCCCGGTCTTCGGTGAACTGACGCACGTGCGGCACCTGCAGGCGCGCCGTGACGTTCCAGTCGATATGCCGCGTGTCGTCGTGCACCTGGTACTCGCGCAGATCGGCCAGGTCCACCCCGTTGCCGCGACGCAGGGTGCGGAAATCTCCCTGCAGCAGGCCGTCCAGGCGCTTGAGCACCGTCCACTCCAAGCGGCGCAGCAGGGCGTCGGGCGTGGCCTGCTCAGGCACCGGCAGCTCCGGCCTCTGTGGCAGGGGCTGCAGGGTCCGCCGCCACGTGCTGCATGGGTTTGTCGGGCGCGGGCACTGCGGCCATCACCTCGCGGATGAGGTCGTCGGCGCTGCGCCCTTCGGCCAGCGCCTCGTAGCTCAGCACCAACCGGTGCCGCAGCACGTCGGGCACCAGGTCGGTCATGTCTTCGGGCAGCACGTAGCGGCGCCCGCGCAGCAGGGCCAGGGCACGGGCGCCTTCGATGAGGCCGATGGTCGCCCGCGGACTCGCACCGTAGGTGATGAACTTGGCCAGGCCCGGCAGTCCGTGGCGCGCGGGTTGGCGCGTGGCGCTGACCAGACGCACGGCGTAGCCGATCATGGACGGGTCCACATAGACCTCGCGGCACTCCTGCTGCAGCGCGGCCAGCGCGGCGGTGTCGGCCACCGCCTGCACGTGCACGGCCGGGCCGGTGACGCGCTGGGCGATGACGAACTCTTCTTCCTCGGTGGGGTAGTCCACCAGCACCTTCATCATGAAGCGGTCGACCTGGGCCTCGGGCA
>CAYSOD010000367.1:0-4425 GCA_964432385.1 uncultured Rubrivivax sp. | reverse complement strand
GATCAGGATGGATATCCCGTTACCCAGACCGCGCTCGGTGATCTGCTCGCCCAGCCACATCAGGAACATCGTTCCCGCCACGAGGCTCACCACCGCCGTCATGCGAAACCCGAAACCGGGATTGAGCACCAGGCCTTGCGAGCCCTCCAGCGCCATGGCAATGCCCAGCGATTGAAAGATCGCCAGAAACAGGGTGCCGTAACGTGTGTACTGCGTGATCTTGCGCCGGCCGGACTCGCCTTCCTTCTTCAAGGCTTCCAGCGAAGGCACCACGTAGGTCATCAACTGCATGATGATCGACGCAGAGATATAGGGCATGATCCCCAGGGCAAAGACGGTGAAGCGCGACAAGGCACCGCCGCTGAACATGTTGAACAGGTTCAGGATTCCACCGCTCTGGCTCTTGAACAGTTGCTGAAGCTGCGCAGGATCGATCCCCGGAACGGGGATGTGCGCGCCGATGCGGTACACCACCAGGGCCAGCACCAAAAAGACAAGCCGGCGACGAAGATCGCCGAACTTGCCGCTCTTGGCCAGCTGTGCTGCGTTGGTTGCCACGTGCTCAGGAACTCGTCAAAAGACTCGGGCTCAGGTCAGGCCAAGCTGCCGCCCGCGGCTTCGATGGCTGCGCGCGCACCAGCGGTGGCACCCAAGCCCTTGAGCACCACCTTGCGAGAGATCTCGCCTGACTTGATCACCTTGACCACCTTGGCCAGCTGAGGCACCAGGCCCGCCTGCTTCAGTGCCAACACGTCGACTTCTTCGATGGCCAACAGCTGAAGGTCTTTCAGAGAAATCTCGGCGTTGTACTTCAGCGAGGCCGACTTGAAACCCCGCTTGGGCAAGCGGCGCTGAAGCGGCATCTGGCCGCCTTCGAAACCCACCTTGTGGAAGCCACCCGCACGGGACTTCTGACCTTTGTGGCCGCGGCCTGCGGTCTTGCCCAGACCCGAGCCAATGCCCCGGCCCACACGGCGCTTGGCGTGCTTGGCACCGCTGCCAGGCTTGATGTTGTTCAGATTCATCACTGCACACTCACCAGATAGGCGATCTTGTTGATCATCCCGCGAACCGCAGGCGTGTCTTCCAGCACCGAGACGCTATTCAGGCGCCGCAGGCCCAGCCCCACCACCGTGGCGCGGTGGGAAGCCTTGCAACCGATGGGGCTGCGCACCAGCTTGATGGTGACGGTCTTCTTATCGGACATTCTGTTCTCCTGGCCGCATTCAGCTGAAGATCTCTTCAACCGTTTTGCCGCGCTTGGCCGCCACCTCACCCGCGGTGGTGGAGCGCTTGAGCGCATCCAACGTGGCACGCACCATGTTGTAGGGGTTGGTTGAGCCGTGGCTCTTGGTGACGATATCGGTCACGCCCATCACCTCGAACACCGCGCGCATCGGCCCACCGGCGATGATGCCGGTACCCGCTGGGGCCGGGGCCATCAGCACCCTCGAGGCGCCGTGCTCACCGATCACATTGTGGTGGATGGAACCATTGCGCAGGGACACCTTGAACATGCCACGGCGTGCAGCTTCCATCGCCTTCTGCACGGCCACCGGCACTTCACGCGCCTTGCCCTTGCCCATGCCGATGCGGCCGTCACCATCACCGACCACCGTCAGCGCTGCGAAGCCCAGGATCCGACCGCCCTTGACGACCTTGGTCACGCGATTGACCGCGATCATCTTCTCCTTGAGGCCGTCGTCGCGACCTTCATCGGCAACCCGTGGTTGAAACTTTGCCATGATGTGGGTTTCCTTGGTACTCGGAGGTCAGAACTGCAAACCGGCCTCGCGGGCCGCTTCGGCCAGGGCCTTGACCCGACCGTGGTAGGCAAAGCCCGCGCGATCGAATGCCACCTTGTCGATACCGGCGGCCTTGGCCTTTTCGGCAATGCGCTTGCCCACCGCCGAGGCTGCAGCGGCGTTGCCGCCGTTGGCGAATTCGGCGCGCACTTCTTTCTCGGCCGTCGAGGCGCTGGCCAGCACTTGGCTGCCGTCGCCCGAGATGATGCTCGCGTAGATGTGCAGATTGGAGCGGAAGACCGACAAACGCGCCGCACCCTGGATGGCGATACGCGTACGGGTCTGCCGTGCTCGACGCAGGCGCTGTTCCTTCTTGTTCAGCATGGCGACCCCTTATTTCTTCTTGGTTTCCTTGAGGACGACGCGCTCACCGGCGTATCGGATCCCCTTGCCCTTGTAAGGCTCTGGCGGGCGGATGGCGCGCACCTCGGCGGCCACCTGGCCCACAGCCTGACGGTCGGCGCCCTTGATGACGATTTCCGTCTGGGTCGGGCACTCCACCTTCACGCCCTCGGGCATCTCCTTGACCACAGGGTGAGAAAAACCCACCTGCAGGTTGAGCTTGGCGCCCTGCGCCTGGGCCCTGAAGCCCACGCCCACCAAGGAGAGCTTCTTCTCGAAACCCTTGCCTACGCCCTCGACCATGTTGGCCAGCAAGGCGCGCATGGTGCCGCTCATGGCATTGGCTTCGGCACTGTCGTTGGCCGGAGCCACTTTCAGCGCGCCGCCATCGTGAAGCACTTGAACCAAGGCGTGAACCGGCCGCACCAGCGTTCCGTTCGACCCCTTGACGGTGATCTGGTCTGCCGAGACCTGTACGTCGACGCCCTTGGGGACGGCGACCGGCATCTTTCCAACGCGGGACATCGTTACCCTCCTGTCAGGCCACGTAGCACAGTACTTCGCCGCCGACACCGGTCTGACGGGCCTTGCGGTCCGTCATGACGCCTCGGGGCGTGGTGACGATGGCCACACCCAGGCCGTTCATCACCTGAGGGATGGCGTCACGCCCGCGGTACACCCGCAGGCCAGGGCGGCTGACCCGCTCGATGCGCTCGATCACCGGACGCCCTGCGTAGTACTTCAGGCCGATTTCCAGCTGGCTCTTGCCCGCGTCGGTGGACACCTTGAAGTTCTCGATATAGCCCTCGTCCTGCAGGACTTGGGCGATCGCGACTTTCAGCTTCGACGAAGGCATGGCCACGCTGGCCTTCTCGACGAGCTGCGCATTGCGAATGCGTGTCAGCATGTCCGCGATGGGATCACTCATGCTCATGGGATGACTCCTGATCTGCCTGACGCTTACCAGCTGGCCTTGACGACACCGGGGATGTCGCCCTTGAACGCCAGTTCACGGATCTTGCTGCGGGCAAGGCCAAACTTGCGGAACGTGCCGCGAGGACGTCCAGTCAGCTCGCAGCGATTGCGCAGGCGCGTGGGATTGGCGTTGCGAGGCAGCTTTTGCAGCTCCAGGCGGGCCGCATAGCGCTCCTCGTCGCTGAGCTTGGCATTGCGCGCCGTCTCCTGCAGCTCCGCATACTTCTTGGCGTACTTGGCGACCAGCTTTTCGCGCTTTTCTTCGCGCTGCTTCAATGACATTTTGGCCATTTGTTGCTTTCGTTCGGTCCGTCAGTTCTTGAACGGGAACTTGAAGGCAGCCAACAGCGCCTTGCACTCGTCGTCCGACTTGGCGCTGGTGGTGATGCTGATGTTCATGCCGCGGATCGCATCGATCTTGTCGTAGTCGATCTCCGGGAAGATGATCTGCTCCTTCACGCCGATGTTGTAGTTGCCACGGCCGTCGAACGAGCGCCCGGAAATACCGCGGAAGTCGCGAACCCGCGGCAGCGCGATGGTCACGAAGCGGTCCAGAAATTCGTACATCCGAACGCCACGCAAGGTCACCATGCAACCGATGGGCACGCCATCACGGATCTTGAAACCAGCGATCGCCTTCTTGCTCTTCGTGACCACGGGCTTCTGGCCTGCGATCTTGGTGAGGTCGCCCACGGCGTTGTCCATCACCTTCTTGTCGGAGACGGCCTCACTGACCCCCATGTTCAGGGTGATCTTGGTCAGGCGCGGCACCTCCATCGTGGACTTGTAGCCAAACTTGGCCATCAAACCCGGCACGACGGTGTCGCGGTAGTACGCCTGGAGGCGCGCAGTTTGCTGTTGAGCCATATGTGTGATTCCTGCAATCAGACCTGGCGTCAAGCCTTGATCTCTTCGCCGCTGGAGCGGAACACGCGAACCTTCTTCGCGTCGGCCAGCACCTTGACACCGACACGGTCCGCCTTGCCGGTGGCAGGGTTGAAGATCGCCACGTTCGACTGGTGGATGGGCATGGTCTTGTCGATCACGCCGCCGGTCGTACCCTTCATCGGGTTGGGCTTGACGTGCTTCTTGACCACGTTGATACCCTCAACAACGACGCGCTCCTCGTCCACGCGTTGCGTGACGGTACCCCGCTTGCCCTTGTCCCGGCCGGTCAGCACGATGACTTGGTCGCCTTTACGAATCTTGTTCATGTTCGATCCTGTGTGGATGGGCCGACGCCGGTCAAAGCACTTCGGGCGCCAGCGACACGATCTTCATGAAACGCTCGGTGCGCAGCTCG
>CAYSOD010000366.1:0-4425 GCA_964432385.1 uncultured Rubrivivax sp. | reverse complement strand
CAAGCACCTCGCCGATCGCTTGACCGCAATCGGCCATGGTGAAGGGCCCGGGTGCCGGGCCGCTGTCGCCGTGGCCCGGGCCATCCACGACGATCAGACGGTGCCGACCTCGCCAGGTTTGAATCGGGGAGCGGTAGATACGGTGGTCCGACAGGATGGACGGCCACAGCACGATCACCTCGCCCGAAGTGGCGATTGGGCCCGTGTCGCGTACCGCCAGGGTTCCCACGCGGGTGGACACCTTTCGGGGTTGCGGAAGCAGCGACGCGCTCGCCTGGATGGCCGCATCCTTGCAATGCGGTGCGACGACGTCAGTGCGCATAAGGTTCTCCCAGCTCGGCGATCGACCAGTGACGGGGCTTGAAGTCAACGCCGTTGACATTTATTCTGATCCCTTGCGCCTCAAAAGTAAACAGAGATAACATCACCAGATGTTGGATGCATCTTCATCACCCAAGGTTCGATCCGCGCAGGCTGTGGAGCAAACCGCCAGGGGCTTTCACCACGGCAACCTGCGGCAGGCCCTGCTGGACGCCGCGCTGGGGGCGCCCGATATCGAAGGCTTGTCGTTGCGCCAGCTCGCCACCGGGCTGGGTGTGACGCCGGCGGCCGCCTACCGCCACTTCGTGAGCCGGGAGGATCTTCTGCTGGAGGTGGCCCGTATCGGCTTCACTCGACTGGAGTCGCGCTTTGCGGGTGCCTTTGACATCTCTCGGCCACCCGTGGACGCTTCAGAGGCGCAGACCCGCTTCCAGCGCTTGGCGGGCGCCTACCTTCAGTTTGCAGACGACGAGCCTGCGCTGTGGCGCCTGATCTTCGGCGCGCAAGGCGCAGCCTACCGTGTGTTGTCTGCAGTCCTGAACCGCCGCAACAGCTACGACTACCTGCCTGCGGCGCTGCTTGGTTTGCACCGCACGGGTGTGGTGCCGAATCCGCCTACAGAACGCGACGCGCTGTTCGCCTGGAGCGCCGTCCATGGGGCCGCGTCGCTGCGTGTGGGGCGGGTGCCTGGCGCGCTCATGCCGCTGGATGACCTGGCCAGCGAGGTGGCCACGCGCATCGTGCAGTCTCTGCGGTCGCCGCCCTGAAAAGCATCAAGGCCTCTGCTGCGAGGCCGATTCACAAGGAGATGTCGCCATGCTGCTTCACGATCTGACCCCTGGAATGCACCCGCGTCGCGTGCGCATCTTCCTGGCAGAGAAGGGCTTGTCGATTCCGCGTCAGGAGGTGGATGCGGCAGGCCATGCCAACGAGACATCGGAGTTCCTGCGGCTGAACCCGCTGGGCAAGCTGCCCGTGCTCGAGCTGGACGACGGAACCGGGATCAGCGAGTCTCTGGCCATCTGCCGTTACCTCGAGACGCTCCATCCCAATCCCTCGCTGATGGGGCGCACGCTGAGCGAGACCGCCCTGATCGACATGTGGACGCTGCGCATGGAGTTCGAACTCTCCCGCCCGATCGCGCAGGTCTTCCTGCACTCCAGCGAGTTTTACCGCGGACGCATCGAGCAGGTGCCGCAGGTGGCCGACTACGCGCGCCGCCACGCCCTGGCCACGATGCAGTGGCTGGACCGCGAGCTCGCCAACCGCAAGCACATCGCGGACGACCTCTACTCCATGGCCGACATCGTGGCGCAGTGCGCTTTCGTGCTGGGCAAGGCCGTCGCGCTGCGCATCCCGCCGGAGATGGCCCACCTCTCGCGCTGGTTTGCTGCCGTCTCGGCACGGCCCACGGCTCGTGCATGAAGTGACGGCCCCGGCAACCGCCTGGAGCCACACGGCCATGCACCTGCTGAACCCTCCGGCGAAGGCCCATGCCGGGTAGCCGCCACTGCTCGGGAATTGAGCGTCGCCGCGTTCTTGGCGGAGCGGCGGCATGCGCCTTGATGGCCGGTGGACGGGCAGCGCCATCCCTCGCCCATCAGAGGCAGGGCGCGCTCGGCAGGCCGCGTGAACCCGAAGCTGCCCCGCTGCGGTTGCCGATGGTGGTGCCCGAGGCCCCACGCGTGGCCTGGGTCTTCAGCTCGGGCGGGCCGCGCGGCTTTGTGCACATTGGCGTGCTCAAGGGACTGGCCGGCCTGGGGCTCGCACCAGACTTGATCGTCGGCGCATCGGCGGGCGCTCTGGCCGGCACCTTGTGGGCGGCGGGCCTGGGCGCGCCGCGCCTGGAACAGTTGGCGCTGGACCTGCAGCCCTGGGACGTCCTGCGGTGGAACCCCCGCGGACCCGAGTGGTTCCACGGCGGCGGTCTGGTCGAACTGGTCAACGAAGCGCTGGGAGGCCGATCGCTGGAGGACCTGCCTGTGCCTGTGGCTTGCGTGGCGGTCCGAGCCGACAACGGCGAGGCGGTGGCCTTCACCCGTGGTGACGCCGGACTGGCGGTGCAGGCTTCGTCGGCCATCGTGGGGCAACTCGCGCCTGTGAACATCGGCGGCGTCCGCTACCTCGACGCGGACCAGCGACTGCCCCTGCCTGTGCGCGTTGCGCGCGAGTTGGGCGCCTCTCGCGTGCTCGCGGTGGACGCCTCGGCCCACGAGGACCGCGCACCGCCTTCGGCCGCTCGCTACCGGGAGGCGGACCTGCGCAAGCGTGCGCTCACCTTGCCCGACGCACGCCAGGCCGACGTGCTGCTCCACCCCGACACGGGCTACTGGGCGGGCTGGTCGCGGGCCTACCGCGAGCGGCTGATCGTCGCCGGCGAGACGGCTGTCCGCGCGCAGGCCCCGCAGCTGATCGAATTGCATCGCGGGCGTGTCACCTCGCAAGGTCCGCCATAGGACCGGCCAAACCGCAGCGGGTGAGTGTTGACGGCCGTGGACTGGGTCTGTCCATCACGGCCGAGTCCGCAGCCCGCTTCCTGTTGGCGCAGGCCTCGTCTGTCGAGCATCTGCGTTCGTCACCGAGCATCAGCAACTGAGGGCAAGCCGTGAACGCAATGGCATTTCAAAGAACCGAAGCGGCGCGCTTCGATCACCTGCCAGGGTATCCGTGGCCTGCGCACTACGCCACCGGTTTGCCGGCGCTGGGCGGGATGCGCATGCACTACCTGGACGAAGGACCGCGGGATGCGGCGGTCACCTGGTTGTGCCTGCACGGCAATCCGACCTGGAGTTACGTGTACCGGCGCATGATCCCGGTGTTTCTTGCCGCCGGGCATCGGGTGGTAGCCCCCGACATGCCTGGCTTTGGTAAGAGCGACAAACCCATCGATGTCGCGCAGCACAGCTTCAGCTGGCACCGGCAGGTGCTGATCGAGTTCGTGCAGCACCTCAACCTTCAGCACATCCACCTTGTGGTGCAGGATTGGGGTGGTCTGTTGGGCTTGACGCTGCCGCAGGCCGACCCCGCTCGCTACCGTGCACTGCTGGTGATGAACACCTATCTGGCGACCGCGAAAGACCCGTTGCCTGAAGGTTTCACGCAGTGGCGCGCGATGTGCCGCACGCGCCCCGACTTTGGTATAGGCCGCCTGCTCTTGCGCGGCAACCCGCACCTGACTGAGGCAGAGGCTGCCGCCTACGACGCACCCTTTCCGGACATGAGCTACCGGGCGGCGACCCGGGCCTTTCCAGAGATGGTGCCCGAGCGCGCAGACGCCGACGGCGTGGCGGCCTCCCGCGCGGCGGCCGCCTTCTGGCGCGACCGTTGGCAGGGACAGTCCATGATGGCCATCGGTGCACAGGATCCGGTGTTCACCCCGGCGTCCATGGAGCGGCTGCGCTCACAGATCCGCGGATGTCCACCGGCGATGTGGATCCCCAATGGCGGCCACTTCGTGCAGGAACATGGTGAGCAGATTGCCGTCGAGGCGCTTCGCAGGATGACCTGAGTCTCGGGCCGAGAGTCTGAAGCTCGTTCACGGCCCACAACCACGATGATCGGGCCTGTTCACATCCACAGAGGAACCCTTCGATGACTTCCATGCTTCCCTCCACCGGCCTTCAACTGCGCTCCACCATCACCTCGGGTGGCGTGCTGGAACTGACGCTGGTCGACGAGCCGGTGATCGCCCCAGCCGCCGATGAGGTGCTGATCCGGGTGGAGGCCACCCCGGTCAATCCTTCCGACCAGGGGTTGTTGTTCGGTGCGGCCGACCTGAGCACGCTGAGCGCGGGCGGCACGGCTGATCACCCTGTCGTGCGAGCCCAGGTGCCGCCGCGGGCGATGCGCGCCATGGCCGGGCGCGTGGAACGGTCGATGGCGGTGGGCAACGAGGGGGCAGGCGTCGTCATTGCCACCGGCGATGCGCCTGAGGCCCAAGCCCTGATGGGGCGGGTGGTGGCGGTGCTCGCCGGCGCCATGTTTTCGCAGTACCGCACCGTCAAGGCCTCGCAGTGCCTGGTGCTGCCGCCGGGCACGACACCCGCCGAAGGTGCCTCATGCTTCGTCAACCCCCTCACCGCACTGGGCATGGCCGAGACCATG